>NZ_CAUVXL010000262.1:38423-54914 GCF_963555915.1 Protofrankia sp. Cas4 | reverse complement strand
GTGGTTGCCGCCGGCCTTGGGTTCGGCGCGCTGATCGCCGTCACGATCGGGCTCGGCGAGCTGTTCACCTGGGCCGGAGTGGAGCGGTTCTGGGCGTACTTCCTGACCGCTCTGCTTTATCTGGTCGTCGCCGGGCTGTTCGGCCTGTTCGGGGCAAAGCGGTTGAAGAAGATTTCGCCGCCTGAGCGCACCTTGCAGACGGTCAAGGAGGACATCGCCTGGCTCAAGCACCCGACGGCAGTCACGGGCACCGGGGCAGGCCACTCCAACGGGCACGTGTCCGGTAACTCGCGGGACTCGGTGCCCATCCCCTGAGAGCCTGTTCTGAACCTCCTACCCGGGCGATCAACATCTCCTACCTGGACGATCAACGACCGGACGCACCGGCTGCGTTGCCGGCCAAAGCGATATCACCCATAGTGATTACACAAAAATCTCATAACGATCAAAATCAGACGGTAGTAACATGGAGAAGGCGCGGAAGGAACATATCGGGCATATGGAAGATGCGCTGGGGGCCGCGAGCAGGAGCGTCCCCGTTGTCGGGCGCTCTGAGTAATTCTGAGATGCGATGGAGGCTGCCGTTCCAGAGCTTAGCGCCGTTCTTGTAGACGGTCCGTGGCAGCATCGTGACGTATCCGCGAACGGCACCCGCCTGCACGTGGCCGAACTCGGCGACGGCCCGCTGGTGCTGTTGCTGCACGGTTTCCCGCAGTTCTGGTGGGCCTGGCGCCATCAGTTGACCGGCATCGCCGCGGCCGGGTATCGGGTGGTGGCCGCGGACCTGCGCGGCTACGGCGCCAGTGACAAACCGCCGCGCGGGTATGACGCATTCACCCTGGCCGGCGATGTCGCGGGTCTGGTCCGGGCGCTCGGCGAACGGGATGCGGTGATTGTCGGGCATGACTGGGGGGGCGTTGCGGGGTGGACGACGGCGGCGTTTTTTCCACGGCTGGTCCGTGGGCTCGTGGTGCTGGCGATGCCCCACCCGCTGCGGGTCCGCCATGAGATGGTGGCCAGCCCACGACGCCAGGGCCTCTCGGGCCGGCATCTGATCACGTTCCAGCTGCCGTGGCGTCCAGAGCGGCAGCTGGTCGCCGACGACGGCGCTTATGTGGGGCAGCTGTTGCGGTTGTGGGGCGGTCCGGGCTATCCCGACGCCGAGATGGAGCGCCGTTATCGTGAAGCGATCCGCATCCCCGGGGTTGCGCACAGTTCCATGGAGTACCACCGGTGGGTATTCCGGTCGCTGTTCCGGCCGGACGGTGCCCGTTTTGCAGCGGCGCTGCGCCGCGAGTCGGTGACCGCGCCGACGTTGCAGCTACACGGTCGCCTCGACCGGTGCATGCTGGCGTCCACCGCGCAGGGTTCCGGACGTTATGTCAGCGGTCCCTACACCTGGAAGCTGCTGGACGGGGTGGGGCACTTCCTGCCGGAGGAGGCACCGGCCGTCATCACCGATGAGATCCTCACCTGGCTCGCACATCAGGAGACCGGGGTTCAAAAACGGGCACAGAATACTGTTCTGGACCAATCTGCCAGTCGCAGTCCTACCCCCTAGGGTCTGTCCGATGGATATTGCAGGCCCTAGTCGCAGCCCTGGGTGCTGACAGCGGCGGTCGCGACGCGGCCGGCGTTCGCCGAGGCGTCCACCTCTGCGCTGGTCAGCGCATACCCGGTCTCCGAGTCGTTCGTCGCGGCGGCGAACACGACTCCGAAGACAGTTCCCGTCTCGGACAGCAGTGGTCCGCCCGAATTACCCGGCAGCACCTGGCCGCGGACGGCGTAGATGTCACGCAGCACCGTGCCCTGTGAGTAGATGTTGGGTGCTTTGGCGGTCTGCCGGTTGCGGATGCGTGCCGCCGCGGTCGTGTAGGGGCCGTCCTGCGGGTAACCTGCGACAACCGCATCGTCCCCCGCATGGCCCGCCGGGTTGGCCTGGAAGGCCAGCGGCGTCCGGTGCAACCCGGGCACGTACAGAACCGCGATGTCGGTGTCCGGGTTGAACAACACCACCCTGGCCGCCATCATGGTGTTGCCGACTTCGACCTGCGGCCGCGGCACTCCGGCGACAACATGGGCGTTCGTCATCACCCGCTCCGGGGCGTAGACGAAGCCGGAGCCCTCGACCTGTTTGGAGCATGAGGGCGCGACACCCCGGACCTTCAGGATGCTGGCAGACGCAGCCTGCACGCCGGTGGTGGTGGCAGCCTGTGCGTCCGGTGGTTCGACCGGGATGATCCGGCCGCCGCCGAGGCTGGCGAAGACTTCGGGGAAGCCCTTCTGGTCGGCCAGCTGGCGGAGGTCCGCGAAGGCATTACGAAAAGTGTCCGGCATGGCCCCGTCGACGGTCCTCAGCACCGCTGATCGGCGGACAAGTTCGGCCAGCGAGCTGAACGGGGATCGGTCGATGGCCGTCGCCAGGAGCCAAGCCACCAGCAGCACCGAGATCCCCGAAAGCAACGCGCCGGCCACCGAGTCGACGGTCTGGCCGGGGCGCCAGGTGAGCCGGTTGCGCAGCGCCGCACCGATGGCGGTGGCGGCGATCTGCCCGATCAGGGCGAGTACGAGGACGACCAGGATGCCGACGACGGCACCGTTGGCCTCGGCTCCGATCAGCCGCGCGAACGGCGCAGCGATGTTCGCGCCCAGCACGCCGCCACCGAGAAAACCGACGAAGGACAGTGCCCCGACGACGAAGCCCTGCCGGTAGCCGGACACGCCAAAGACAATCACCGCGACGAGCAGGATGATGTCGAGCATGTATGGCGGCCTGCTATCCGTTAGCTGATTGTTAGGGTGCCACGCATGTTCGGGTGGATCGTGCAGACGAACGGGTACTGCCCGGGTTGATCCACTGTAAATGTCACCGATCGCGGTGTATCCGTCGAGGCGTAGTTGGTTCGGGCGGCCGGAATCGTCGGGATCACGAAGTTGTGCAGCGGAGAGCCGCGTTCGACGGTCAGGTTCACCGTGATTTTTCCGGGTTTCGCGATCAGTGTTGAGGGCGAGAACTCAAGCGATGCGGTGCCCACGACGTCGAAGATCTGGACACCATTTTCGATCTTCGGTGTGGCGCTCGGTGCGGCCGCGGCCGCACCGGCGGAACCGGCCGGCTGGTCGCTTCCGCAGCTGCTGAGGCTGAGGCTGAGGAGCAGCGCCGCAAGGACGACGCTGATCGCAGCGCGACCAACGCTCGGTCCCATCCGGATGCCGGCCGGACGCCTACCGGGCACATCGGATCGGGGCTGCGGGCGCCGGGAACTGCGCGGGCCCGTCGTTGCGCTCATGCTTGCCTCCGGTCATTCATCGAGCTGCCTGACCGTATCGCCCGGGTGCGCACTCATTCGGAGTCACCCGTCGGTTCCGGCGCCCGACTGGCGGTGGGCACTGCGGTGGGCACTGCGGTGGGCACTGACATGACAGGTGCGGGGGCCTCGACCTGCTCGGCCGGGAGCCATGGGCGCTCCCAGCCGCCCATCCGCAACAGCGCGTCGAGCAGTCCGCCGGTGAAGCCCCAGATGAACATGTCGTGGGCGCGGAAGGCCGGGCCCAGATAGCCGGTTCGCGCGTGATGGACCAGCAGTCGGTTCGCCGGATCCGCGAGTGTCGCTACGGGTACCCGCGCGACCGACGACGTCTCGTTCGGGTCCATCGCCGCCACCGGGCACGGCGTGTGCCACCACGCCAGCACCGGCGTGACCAGGAAGTGGCTGGGCGGCAGGTAGAGCGCGGGGCCGGTAGCCACCACCCGGACACACTCCGGGTCCAGTCCGACCTCCTCGTGTGCCTCCCGCAGCGCGGTGGCGGCCGGGGAGACGTCGGTGGGGTCGGTGGCGCCGCCGGGGAACGCCGGCTGGCCACCGTGGCTGCGTAGATCGGGCGCACGCTGGATGAGCAGGATGTCCGCCCCGTTCGGGCCGTCTGCGAGCACCATGAGGACGGCCGCCGGCCGGGCGTCGCCCGCAGCCGGTGCCCGGGCGCGGGAGAGATCGTCGGGACGGGCCGCACTGAGGGCTTCGGCCAGGTCGGTGAGCCAGCCAGGCTGGTCAGGCCCGGCCGGCACAGCGGGCCGGCCGAGCTCGACGGAGCGTTCCGGCGCGGCACCCCCGGCGGCCGGCCGTGCGGTCGGAACACCCCGAGGGCCCGGTGCCGGTCGGGGAGTTTCGGATCTGTCCGGATGCGGTCCGGTGTTCAACTGAGGGCTGCTCAACTGACCGCTGCTCAACTGACCGCTTCGACGTCCCCGCGGACGAGCCGCGCGGCGTCCTGCGGGGTGGTCGGGCCGAGGCCGAACGAGGGGCACAGACGGGCGACACCGCACGCTCCACATGCAGGGCGGCGGGAGTGGCAGATCCGTCGACCATGAAAGATCATCCGATCGGAGGCGATCGTGTAGTCGCGCCGCTCGAGGAGTTCGGCGAGGTCGCTCTCGACCTTGACCGGGTCGGTGTTGGCGGTGAGGCCGAACCTGCGGGACAGGCGCCCGACGTGGGTGTCCACCGTGATCCCGGGTATGTCGAAGGCATGTCCGAGTACCACGTTGGCGGTCTTGCGGCCGACACCGGGCAGGGTCACGAGGTCGTCGAGGCGGCCGGGCACGGCGCCGGCGAAACGGTCGACCAGAGCGGCGCCGATGCCGATGATCGAATGTGTCTTCGCTCGGAAGAAGCCGGTCGGCCGCAGGACGGCTTCGAGCTCCGCGCGGTCCGCCCCGGCGTAGTCGCCGGCGCTGCGATACCGCGCGAACACTGTCGGCGTCACCTCGTTGACCTTCTTGTCCGTGCACTGCGCGGACAGGACCGTGGCGACGAGGAGTTCGAGCGGGTTGCCGAAGTTCAGCGCGATCCGGGCATCCGGGTGGAGTTCACTGAGCATCCGGACGATCTTACGGGCTCGGCGTGTCCGCGCCAGCGGGCTTTCCGTGGCGGTGTCGACGACGGCGGGCACGTTCCCAGGGTAGCGGGCGGGCCGATCACGCCAGCCGTCGGTCGGCGTGGCGGATGTGTCCAATGTCGCAGGACACATCCAGACCCCACGTGTTGGTTACGCACAGTCGTCCGTCACCATAGTGCCCGCCATGTTTCTGATTGCCGCGATCTCCTTCCCCCTCGTGCTGCTCGCCCTGCTGCTGGCCATGGAGCGGGTCGAGCGCCCCCTGCGTGCCGCCGATACGGGGCAGGGCTTGGAGGGCTTCCTTGACAACGCCCGGCCGGACGAGGTGAACACCTTCGTCTCCCAGGGTCTTCCGGTGGCGCTGGAGCGCTACCGCCGACGTTTGCGGCGATCGCCGCCGGGTAAACATCGAGCGGTGTGAAGGTGGCCCACATTTGGACTTCCGTTGATTTTTCTCGTTTTTCTGACTACAGAGCGTTATGCATCATCTCGGTGTGTGCCTGTATCGGCGCATGATCCTGGCTGCGGGCGGGCTGGTCGAGCCTGAAATACCCCGATTGGGCGGACCTGTTCAAGACCCGACAGCCTGTCACGGCTTTCAGGTCGTGCCCTTTGGCTCCACTCCTGGCATGCTCGGACGCCGTGGACGATCTGCTTGCCCGTGTTCCCATGTTTGCCGGCCTATCCGAACAGGATCGGCAGGCCCTTAATGATCATCTTGAACGCCAGAATGTTACCCGAGGCGACGTTCTGTTTCGCGAAGGTGAAACCGGAGATCGCGTTTTCGTCATCCTCGCAGGAAAGGTCAAGATCGGACGCGCCGCACCCGACGGCCGTGAGAACCTCCTGATGGTGATGGGTCCCGGGGACCTCTTCGGTGAACTGTCGTTGTTCGATCCGGGCCCTCGCACGGCCAGCGCGACCGCGGTGACCGACGCATCGTTGGTCTCCCTGGAGCACACCGCGCTGCGGCCGTGGCTGGCCACCCGCCCCGAGGCGGCGTCGCTGCTGCTTCGGGTACTGGCACAACGCCTGCGGCGAACCAACGACTCCATGGCCGACATGGTGTTCACCGACGTGCCTGGACGAGTGGCCAAGGCCCTTCTTGATCTGGCTGAACGGTTCGGCGAACCGGCTCAGCCAGGCAACGAGGCGGCCGGGGTCCGCGTCGAGCACGGCCTCACCCAGGAGGAGCTCGCCCAACTGGTCGGGGCGTCCCGCGAAACGGTCAACAAGGCGCTGGCGGATTTCGCCACCCGCGGTTGGCTGCGGCTGGACTCCCGTGCGGTCGTTCTGCTTGACCGGGAACGGCTCGCCCGGCGCGCTCGCTAGATCCGGCCTGAAGGGGGCACAGGCCGGCCCGCATCCCACACCAGCGGGTCCAGACAGCGCACCTGTGCGCTGTCTGGACCCGCCTTGACACCTGAGCTGTTTTTACACCTGAGTCGTCGTGAGACCCGAGCTGTCGGGTGACCGCACCGCTTCGAGATCGGTCCGATCCGACACTTTGCGCTTGATCCACCACTGTGTGCCCGAGCTGCTGCTTTGAGCGCCTCTGTTGCCGGTAGCGCTATGCTTGTCCGCTCGGCTCCGCGGCCAGTCTGGGGATGATCGGTGGGGACGTCGGGGGTATGGCCAGCGGCGCCGTCGGCGGCCCGGTCGGTTGCCCGGCTGCCTGCCCGGCCGGCACCATCGTCAGGCCCGTGGCGCAGCTGTTCACCGGCACGTCGGGGCCGGGCGCAACGGGCGCAACGGGCGCAACGGTTGGAACCGCGGCGAGCAGGCGGCGGGTCTGCGGGACCTCACTCACCGCGCCTGTCGCGGTCGCCGCGTCCAGCGCCTTCTCGTAGGCGGCCCGGGCCTCAGCGGGTTTCCCGCTGGCGACCAGCGCGGTGCCCAGCGCCCGCCAGGCCAGCACCTGGGCGCGGACGTCCTCCGCCTCCACCTCGACCGCTCGCCGGGCAATGGCCAGCGCCTCGGCCGGCCTGCCGGCGTCGAGGAGGGTGCCGGCGAGGTGAGCGTAGGCCTGCCGGCGTGGGAACAGCAGGGTCGCCGGTTCCCCGGCGGCCAGTGCCTCCTCCAGCAGGCTGATCGACTCCTGTAGTCGCCCGCGGGCCCGGGCGACCTGGGCGATCAGTACCTTCACCCCCAGCTGCGCGTGGGGTTGCAGCTCAAGACCGTCGAGGGTTTCCTGGGCGAGGGACGCGGCCTGCTCGGCCGAGTCGATGAGCCCGGCATCGAGCCGGGTCAGCCCCAGCAGGACCAGAGCCAGCGCGCCCACGACCGCGTGGCGGCCCATGTTCGCGGCGGCATGAGCGTCTTCCAGGTGGGCCGCGCCGCGTTCCGGGTCGCCCGCGCCGCGGGCGGCGAGCCCCTTGGCCACAAGGGTGAGTGCGGCTCCCCAGGTGTCGCCGGTGGCGTGGAACAACTCCGCCGCGCGCTCGGCCCCAGCTTCGGCCTCGGCGACGTCCCCGAGTTCGGCGGCGGCGACAGCGTCGATGGTCAGACATACGGCCAGGCCCCATCGTTCGCCCAGCGCCTCGGCCATCTCGATCAGCTCACGCGAGATCTGGCGGGCCCGGCTGAGTTGACCTGACAACAGCCAGACCAGCGCTTCGGTACCGGCGCACCAACCCAGGCCGCCGGTGTCGTCCAGCCGCCTGAAGACCTCGGTGGCGTCCCGCAGGTATTGCTCGGCATTCGGGTAGTCCCCGCGGGTGGTCGCGCTCCAGGCGAGGTGCTGGAGGGCCCAGCCGACCCCGCGTGGGTCGCCGACCCGGCGGGCCAGGGTCAGCGCATCGGTGAACCGCTTTTCGGCGTGGCGCACCCGGCCGGCGGCGTACTCCACCAGGCCGAGCTGGCGCAGGGTCGCCGCCACCAGCCGGTCGCTGCCGGCGAGCTGGGCCTGTTCCAATGCGGTGACCAGCGCGGTCGCGGCCTGCTCGTCCCGACCCTGTTTGTGTCGGAGATCGCCCAGGACGCGGTACGCGGCCGCCCGAAGCTCCGGTGTGGTGACCCGGAGCGCGGGCCGAAGGGTGCGTTCAGCCTCGTCCAGCCGGCGCAGCGATGCCAGCGCCTCGGCGTGCAGCACGACTGCCCCGAGATCGTCGAGCTCGCTGATGACACCACGGCCGAGCCGGCGGGCGCTCGTGATCAGATCGCTGGCGCCGCGATGGTCGTCGCGGGCCAACGCCGAGCGGGCGACCCGTACCAGGGCGTGGAACCCGGGTTCGCGAGCCGACCACGCGGGGTCCGTCGGGGCAAGCGCCATCGATGCGGCCAGGTCGTGCGCGCGTTCGGCGTGGTGTCCGACAAAGGCCGCGACTTCGGCCTCGGAACCGTTGAGGAACTCCACCCCCCATTGTGCGGCCGCTGCGTGCCGGCGGGCCCGTTCGACCTTGGGTAGGCCGGCGTAGGCTACGTCGCGGGCCATCGGATGGACGAACGTCCACAACGGCTCCGCGGGATGCGCTGGCCGCAGGAGCTGGCGTTCGGCGAGGGTTGCCAGGGCACGGTGGACCTGGTCGCTGCGGCGGTCCTCCAGCGCGGGCAGCGCGTCCGCCGGGAACCGGCTGCCGAGCACCGACGCGGACCGTAGGACGGCCTTCGCGATCGGGTCCAGGTCGTCGATGCGGGCGGCCAGAACCGACTGCACCCCGGCCGGCAAGGTGGTCTCCGGCAGGGATCCCTCAAGGACCCAGGCGGACGGCTCGATGCCCGCCGCCTGGCGCCGGCGCGTCCGTTGCACGGTGGATCCCGATGCGTCGAGTTCCGTGGGGCGGACCGACACCGGGTCCGCGCCCTGCGGACCCCGGTGCAGCACACCGCGGTCCACCAGCAGGTTCAGGAGCTCGGTGAGGAAGAACGGGTTGCCGTGCACCCGCCCGAGCAGTGCGGCGCGGGCGTCCTTGCTCAGTTCGGCGCCGCCGAGGTAGTCGCGCAGCAGTCTCGCCGCGGCGGCCTCCGGCAGCGGCGCCAGGGCGAGCAGCTCCGGGTTGGGCAGCCCGGTCAGGGGCGGGGCCTCACGGTCGAGCAGGACGAGCAGGATCGGTCCGCGCAACCGGCTGGCGAAACGCCGTAATCCCTGCCACAGCGCGGTTGTCGCCCACTCCAGATCATCCAGGATGATCATCAGTGGGCCGTCGTCGGACAATCCCCCGAGCAGCACGGCGACGTCGTCGACGATCGCGTCGACAGCCCGGACGGCGGGATTGTCAGGACGACCGTCGCGGCCCGCCGGATCACCCGGCGGGGTGTCCGGCGTGACCGTTGAGCGGCCCTCGGGCGGGACGCCCAGCAGGGCGAGCAGCTTGTCCGCGATACCGCCGGGGATGCGGGTGCGCGCGGCCGGGTGCTCCAGGCGGCTGACGGTACGCCGGACCCGTTCGGCGACCCGGTCCGGGCTGTCGCCCTCGCCGACCCCGGATGCCGTCCGCACGATGTCCATCAACGGCGCGAGGTCACGCCCGTCGCCGTGCCGGACGGTGCGCCCCCACAGCACCCTTGCGTCGGGCTGTGCGCCCACCCGGCGGGCGACCTCCGCCGCGATGCGGGTCTTGCCGATCCCGGCCTCACCGGTGACGATCACCGTCCGCGGCTGGCCGTGGGTGACGACGTCCCGGAAGGCGGACACGAGCACCGTGAGTTCCTGGTCGCGGCCGGTGAACGGGGCATCGTCACCGTGACCGGGCCGGGCGACGTTCGACGGCCGCAGGCTGACCAGCTCGTAGGCCGGGACGGGTTCGCGCTTGCCCTTGAGCTTCAGCGCCGGCAGCCCCCGCCAGGTTGCCACCGAGGTGGTGGCGACCACGGTGTGGTGCCCGGCGTACACGGCGCCGACCGCCGCCGCGTCGGACAGCCGGGCGGCGGTGTTGACGGTGTCGCCGATTACCGTGTAGCTCAGGGACGCCTGGATGCCGGCCAGCACCTCGCCGGTGTTGATCCCGACCCGCAGGCCGAGATGGCGCCCGCCCCCGGCTTCGTCGGTGACCAGCCGGCGGACGGTCTCCTGCATGGCGGCGGCTGCGCGGACGGCCCGCTCCGGATCGTCCTCGTGCGCGGTCGGCGCGCCGAACACGGCCATGATGCCGTCGCCGGTGAGATTGTCGACCCGTCCGCCGACCTCGGCGACATCGCGGGCGAGCGCGGCGAGCACCCGGTCGGTGACCTCGCCGACCCGCTCGGGGTCGAGATCCTCGGCCCACGCGGTGAAGTCCGAGAGGTCACCGAACAGGACGGTGACCACCCGGCGCTCGGCGCCCTCGTCCGCACCCAGGCCGTTTTCGGTCTGGAGGGGCAACCCGCAGTGGAAGCAGAAGCGCCCGCCGGGGACGGTGGGTGTGCCGCAGCGCGGGCAGCGCAAGGTTCCGGCGATGGGCGATGTGATCATCGGCGCGCCCTGCGGCCGGGGCATGGCAACAGCATCGAGCCGGCTTGCCCGGTATGCGGGTGTTGCCGGTATCGCGTCCAGAGTCGAGACATTCTGGCGCGGTCGGACAAATGCGGAGCGTTACGCACGGGTAGTCGCCTCCCGGCCGCGAGCATAAGCCAACCGGACGAGATCCTCTGTTCTTGCTGATCTTAACTGCTTTCGGATGGCCGGGGAGCTACCCGGGATGTCCGGAAGAAGTCGTGTTCTACTTCTTACAGTGATAATTCGGCTACCTCAACAGGACGGTCGGGACGGCGGGCGCAGATACTCGACCTGGGCGCGGACCGAGAGCTCAGCCGCCGGCCACAGCGCGGGGTCCACGTCGGCGTAGACCCGACGGACGATCTCCGGGGCCGTTGCGTCGCCTGCCTCGAGCGCCGCGCGGACCGCCTGCAGGCGGGCCTCCCGGTGCGTGAGGTAGGCCTCGGCCACTCGCCCAGCCGATGCCAGTTCGGGCCCGTGACCAGGAAGGACCATGGCGTCGCCCAGTTCGCGCAGGCGCCGGAGGCTCGCCAGGTAGTCGCCCAGTCGGCCGTCGGGATGTGCCACCACGGTGGTGCCCCGCCCGAGGATCGTATCGCCGGTGAGAACCGAGACCCCGTCGTCGGTCGGGTCGGTCGGGCCGGGGCCGGCTGGGGCGGCGCGGCGGTCGCCGGTGAGGACGAACGACAGCGAATCGCTGGTGTGCCCCGGCGTCCCCAGCACGCGGATCTCCACGCCGGCAGCCACGATCACGTCACCTGCGGCCAGCCCCTCGTCGCCGAGTCGGTGCGTGACGTCCAGGGCGCGCACCGGAGCATTTGTCAGGTCGTGCAGCGGTGCCGCGCCCTCACTGTGGTCACGATGGCCATGGGTCAGCAGGATCATGTCAACGGGTCCCGCCGCGACGATCGCGTCGAGATGCCGCGGGTCGGATGGGCCGGGGTCGACGACCACAGCGCCGGTGGCCCCGGGGGCACGCAGGATCCAGGTGTTCGTGCCGTCCAGCGTCATCGGGCCCGGGTTGGGTGCGAGCAGCACGGCCGCGAGCGCCGTCACCTGCCGGGGCAGGCCTTGCCGGGGCATGACCTGCGGGGGCATCGCCGGTCCGGACGGCACCGCAGCCACCACCCGTCCGCGATCGTCAGCCGATCGAGTCATGGTCGGCGATCGAGTCATGGTCGGCGTCGTGCTGGAAGACGAGGCGGGCCCCACCATCGTCAAGTGAGATCTTCGGCATGATCGGTTGGATGGCCCGGGTCCCGGCAGCCGTCAGGACCGCCTCGACGCTGTCGTAACCGACCAGCTCGCCGAGGGTGTACGCAGTTGGTGGCATGAGGTTCAGCCGGTCCGCGATGAATTCCTCGAGCGCCGCCGCCGGCGACGTCCACAGCAACCGGTCGGACTCGCCGGGGATCTGGCGGGTCCGCTGTGTGGCCGGCATCGCCGCGACGAAGAACCAGGTGTCGTACCGGCGGGGTTCGACCTCGGGCGTGATCCAGCGTGCCCACGGACGGATCAGATCGACTCGCACGCCGAGACCGCGGCGAGCCAGCACGGCGGCGAGGTTGGTCGTCCTGCTCTCCAGAGCGACGCGGTCAGCCTCCCAGCTCGGGTCGCTGACGTCGGCGGATGTGCCCCCGTCCGGTCCCGCGAGCAGGACACCGCTCTCCTCGAACGTCTCGCGTACCGCCGCGCAGACCAGTGCCCGGGCCAGCGCAGGTTCGGCCCCGGGCGGCAATGTCGCCTCCGCAGCGCCGAATCGGTCCAGCTCGGCGTCGCCGTCCGCCTGGTCGACCGTCCCGCCCGGAAAGACGTACATGCCGGCGGCAAAGGCCATCGTGGACACCCTGCGCAGCAGGCAGATCTCGACCCCGGAGGCGCCCGGCCCGCCGCGGGCGGGACGCAGGAGTACCACCGTGGCGGCGGCGCGGGCAGGTGCCGGTGTGTCGAGACCGGGGCGGTAGGACCGCGCCGCTTCGACGAGGCTGGCCGGCAGCCGCTGGGGCAGGCGCCGGAGCTTGTCCTCGGTCACTCCGTTCGTCGGATCCGCCATTCGTCAGATGTTAGAACAGATGGTGGCGACCAGCTCGATCTCGACCGGGGCGCCCAGCGGCAGGACGGCCACGCCCACGGCGGAGCGAGCATGGCGCCCGGCGTCGCCGAACAGTGCCGCGAGCAGCTCGCTCGCGCCGTTGACCACCGCCGGTTGGCCGGTGAAGGCGCGCACGCTGGAGACGAAGCCGACGACCTTGACGATTCCGCTGATGGCGTCGAGACCGCCGGCCACCGCGGCCGCGGCCGCAAGCGCGTTCAGCGCGCAGACGCGGGCCAGCTCGGCGGCGCGCTCGGGGGTGATCAGGCCGCCGTCGACCACTGCGCCGACCGGGCCGTGGTCGGTGAGCGTGCCGTCCACCAGCGGCAGTTGCCCGGCTGTCCACACCAGATCGCCGTGGCGACGGGCCGGCACGTACGCGCCCGCCGGCACGGGTACCGCTGGCAGCGCCAGGCCGAGCGCGGCCAGACGCTGCGACGGGGTGGCCGCTGCGGCGTCCGCGGGCGTCATCTCGCCGAGGCGTTCGTGGGGCGCTTGAAGTAGGCGACCAGGCTTTCCGGGTTGGGGCCGGGCACGACCTGGACGAGCTCCCAACCGTCCGTCCCCCAGCTGTCGAGGATCTGCTTGGTCATGTGGATCAGTAGCGGGGCTGTCGCGTACTCCCAGGTCGTCATGACACGAGACCCTAATGGTCTATCGCCGGGACATGGCGGAACGTAGCGGCGGACATGAGGTCCGAGCGCCACGCATCCGTCGTGCATCCGTCGTGCATCCGCCTGCATCCGCCGGGAAGGGGCCGGCCAGGCCGGGTACGGTCGTCGGTGTGACGCCGCAGGACGCCGTGCCGCCGGATGCCGTGCCGCCGGATGCCGTGCCGCCGGATGCCGTGCCGCCGGAGGTCGCCCGAGGGCCGTGGTCGTGCCGCCTGCATGTGGTCACCGGCAAGGGCGGTACCGGCAAGACGACCGCCGCCGGCGCGCTCGCGGTTGCCCTCGCCACCGGCGGTCGGCGGGTGCTGCTCACCGAGGTCGAGGGGCGTCAGCAGATCGCGCAGCTGTTCGACACCCCGCCGCTGCCCTACGCCGAGCGTAAGGTGGCAAGCGCTCCCGGTGGCGGTGAGGTGTTCGCGCTCGCCATCGACGCGGAAGAGGCGCTGCTGGAATACCTGGAGATGTTCTACAACCTGCGCCGCGCAGGCAAGGCGCTTGGCAAGATCGGCGCCATCGACTTCGCCACCACGATCGCGCCCGGGGTCCGCGATGTGCTGCTCACCGGCAAGGTGAAGGAAGCGGTGAACCGTCCGGACGCGACCCGTTCCGGCGGCAAGGCATATGACGCCGTCGTTCTTGACGCGCCGCCGACCGGTCGGATCGCCCGGTTTCTCAACGTGAGCGCAGAGGTCGCCGGACTGGCAAAGGTGGGTCCGATCCGTACCCAGGCCGACAGCGTGATGGCGGTGATGCGATCCGCTACCACAGCCGTGCACTTCGTCACCCTGCTCGAGGAGATGCCGATCCAGGAGACGGTGGACGGGGTCGCCGAGTTGAAAACCGCGGGCCTCGCGGTCGGTGGCGTCATCGTGAACATGATCCGGAAGCCGTTACTGGCGGCCGAGGACATCGAGCGGGCCGGCACCGATAAATTGGATCTTGAGGAACTGGCGGCGGGCGTGAAGGAGGCCGGCATTCTGCCGAGCGCCGAGCTGATCGGCGCTCTCGCGACCGAGGCGGCCCAGCACGCGCGCCGGGTGCGGCTGGAGACGGCCGAACGGGCTGAAGTCGAGGCGCTGGGCCGTCCCGTCTACGAGCTGCCCCTGGTTGCCGATGGAGTGGATGTCGGTGTGATCTACCAGTTTGCCGAGCTGCTGCGCACACAGCGGATGGTCGGATAACGCGGATGGATGGGATGAGCGGGACGCACAGGCAGCCCTCACAGCGGCCGTTGCCCGCGCCGCCGTTGCCGGTACCGCCGTTGGATGTCGATGCGATGCTTGACAGTGAGAAGATCATTGTTTGCTGCGGATCGGGTGGCGTCGGGAAGACCACCATCGCCGCGGCGCTGGCCCTGCGCGCGGCGGAACAGGGCCGCCAGGTGGTCGTCCTGACGATCGACCCGGCGCGTCGACTGGCACAGTCCATGGGCCTGACGGAGTTGGACAACATTCCGCGGGAGGTCGCCGGGGTCGACCGATCGGCCGGTGGCCGCCTCGACGCGATGATGCTCGACATGAAAAGGACGTTTGATGAGATCGTCCTGGTCCACGCAACTCCGGAGCGGGCCCGGCAGCTGCTCGACAATCCATTTTACCAGTCGTTGTCGTCATCCTTTGCCGGCACCCAGGAATACATGGCGATGGAGAAGCTCGGCCAGTTGGACGCGACGGGAGACTGGGATCTCATCGTCGTCGACACCCCGCCGACCCGGTCGGCTCTGGACTTCCTCGACGCGCCCACCCGGCTGGGAGCATTTCTGGACGGTCGACTGCTCCGCCTGTTGCTCGCCCCGGCGAAGGCCGGGGGGAAGATGTACCTGAAAGTCGTCGGGGTCGGGCTCGGCGTGTTCGGCAAGATCCTGACCAGGATTGTCGGTGCGCAGCTCCTGGCGGATGTCAGTCAGTTCGTGGCGGCCATGGAAACCATGTTCGGCGGTTTTCGCCAGCGCGCCGAGCAGACATACCAGTTGTTGGGCGCGCCCGGCACCTCATTTGTCGTGGTCGCCGCGCCCGAGGCTGCCGCCCTGCGGGAGGCGTCCTACTTTGTCGACCGGCTGGATTCGGACGGAATGCCGCTGGCGGGCCTCGTCATCAATCGGGTTCACCCGGTGCGCCGCGGGGCCCGCGGGCTGACCGTGGAACGCAGCCTCGCCGCGGCGGAAACACTTGTCGAGCACGCCGAGCATCCGCTGGCAGCGGCGGTATTGCGGGTCCACGCGGAAAGAGTACGGCTGTCCACTCGCGAGAACCGGTTGCGCGAGCGTTTCACCAGCGCGCATCCTGACACGCCGCTGGTCGAGGTCGATGCGCTCGCCGGAGATGTTCACGATCTTGCTGGACTACGCGAGGTCGGTGCCGCGCTCGTCGGGAGTACGTTCTCCACCATGCCGACTGACCTGATCAAGGGCCGGCGATAGCGGACGCGGCGTCGCAGGACGGGGGCACGCACCTCGCCACCTGAATATCGGGCCAAAGGGTGCGCGACGATCGTCAGATCGCGCGCCCGGAGGCCGAAGTCCCCGGAACGCTCTCGGGCCTCCCGGGACGCCGTCATCGAGAAGTTGTCTCTTCGGGGGCGTCGCCATCCCGCGCACCTCACCGGGGTGTGATAATGAGGTGCGAGGGACGAGTCGGAGGCTGGATCGTCAGACTGGGGGCTAGTGTCCGTCCGATGGATATTGGTCGATGCGGGCGATGATCCAGAAGGCGGCCCGCGAGGCGGAGGAGGAGCCGATAGTGGTGTTCTATCGGTGACGACGACAACGTGGCGGGGCGCCTTCTGGGCATTGATCCGCGTGATCGAAGATCCATCGGACAGACCCTAAGTGCGGACGGTCCTAACCCGCGGAGGCGGTCCCATGATGGGCACGCGCGTCTGCGAGCAGCTTCCGCCAGGACGCGACATCGGGCCGCCGCCGCAGAAGTGCGCGGCGTTCCCGTTCAGTCATGCCGCCCCAGACTCCGAATTCGACTCGGTTGTCAAGGGCGTCGGCGAGGCATTCGGTCCGAACGACGCATCCAAAGCAGCGGGTTTTCACCCGATTCTGCGCGGCACCCTGGACGAAGAGATCGTCGGGGTCCAGATCGCGGCAGGCCGCGTTCGCTGTCCAGTCGCCGTCGACGGTCGAGCCGATCAGCTGGGTTGTGCTGGCACGTCGTGCGGCACTGGTGCGGGTAGCCAGGCTGCTGGTCATGCCACCTGCCTTTCTTCTCGAGTCCGGGTCAGGGGGCCCGTGCGGGTGGTGACGTGGCTTCGCCCGAAACCGTACGGAGCGCCCTTGCCACGGCACAGACCCCACACGGGTGGTTGTCCAAATGACCCGTCCGGGCCATTGATCCGGGTCGTGAATGTGGTGCGTTCTGTCACTGGTTCGTGTCGTCCGCGTGACAGTCACGTGTCTGGCGGCTGGGGTCATA
>NZ_CAUVXL010000262.1:0-38065 GCF_963555915.1 Protofrankia sp. Cas4 | reverse complement strand
GGCTTGTGCCGATTGCGCGGCCGAGTGGTCGCGAGGGGGGCCCGTTTGGAGGTTCCCGGACGTGACAGCGACGACGGAGTCACACCGTCGGTATCCGGAGCCTCCGGCCGGTTCCGGTCGTTCCGGCACCGCCAGGCGCGGCGCACCCGCCGGCGGTCGCATGCCGGCGAGGCCCCGGACGCTTCGGTCGCGGGTCCGGACAGCTGTCGGCCGGGCCGTGCGATTCGTGATCATCACTGGGCTGGCCGGCGTCCTGCTTGCCTTCGTGGCGGTGCCGTTCGCGGCTCTGGTGGGTCTGACGGCCAAGGGCGGGGCCGACTCGTTCCTGGAGCTGCCGGCGAATCTCACCGTTCCGCCGTTGCCCCAGGCCTCCCGCATGCTGGATTCCCAGGGAAATGTGATCGGGTACCTGCGGGGTGAGCAGGACCGGGAGATCGTGGCACTTGACCAGGTGCCGATGGTGATGCGTCAGGCAATCATCGACATTGAGGACTCCCGTTTCTACGAACACACCGGCCTTGATTACAAGGGATTGATCCGGGCCTATGTAACCAACCAGGAATCCGGTTCGGTCACGCAGGGTGGCTCCACTCTTACGCAGCAGTACGTGAAGAACGTCCTGCTCCAGGCCGCGACCACCAGGGAGACGAAAGAGGCTGCGACCGAACAAACGGTCAAGCGAAAGCTTCGTGAAGCGCGTTACGCGTTGTACCTCGAGGACCACCTGAACAAGGATCAGATTCTCGAACGGTATCTGAACATTGCGTACTTCGGGGACGGCGCCTACGGTGTGCAGACCGCGGCGAAACATTACTTCAACGTGGACGTGAGTCAGCTCACCCTCCCGCAGGCGGCAGTGCTGGCCGGCCTGGTGAAGAATCCCACGGCCTACAATCCGGTGCTGCATCCGCAGGCTGCGACCGTCCGCCGTGACATCGTCCTGGATCGTATGCACGAACTCGGCCATCTCAGCGACGGCCAACTGAGCGAAACCCGGGCAATGCCCTTGAAGCTGAACCGCCCGCCCCAGGCGGTAGACCCCTGCCAGCTGTCGTCGGTTCCGTTCTTCTGTGCCTATGTCCGGCGCACCCTGCTCGCGGATGACCGGTTCGGCGCGACCCGGGCGGACCGTGAGCGGTTGCTGTTCGAAGGCGGTCTGACGATCCGTACCACGCTCAATCCGGTTGCCCAGGCCGCTGCGCAGAACGCCGTGACCGGGGTTCTGCCGCCGGGTAACCGGGTCGCCGCGGGTGTGGCGATGATCCAGCCTGGTACCGGAAAAGTGCTGGCGCTGGCCGTCAACCGGATCTACGGACCGTCCTCGGACGGGCTGGCGCCGGATCGGACCACCGACTTCACCCACACAAAGCAGATCATTCCGCTCGAGGAGACCTCGTTCTCACCGGGGTCGACCTTCAAGGTCTTCACCCTGGCGGCGGCCATTGAGAAGGGGATGCCGCTGGGCACGACGTATTACTCGCCGGTGTGCTATCACTCGAATATCTTCAACAATCCTCGGGCAGAGGGGAGCACGCGGGCGAGCCCCGCGGACTGCTTCGGCAACGCCGACCCCACCGAGGCCGGTCTGTACTCGATGACGACGGCAACCTGGCATTCGGTGAACACCTACTACATCCAGCTCGCGGAGAATGTCGGCATCCAGAACACCGCCGAGATGGCGCGCAGGCTCGGTGTGACGTCGTGCCGGGTGCAGGATCAGGTGCCGACTGTCAGGCAGAGCTGCCCGGCCGGCGGTATCGGATCGCGCGACGGTTCGGCGGTTCTCGGTTCGAACGAGATCTCCACGATGGACCTGGCGACCGCCTACGCCACGCTCGCAGCTCGTGGCGTCCGCTGCGATCCACAACCGTTTGAATCGATTACTCAGCGGGTCGGAGGTACGGAGCGGCCGGTCACCTACACGACGCCCCAGGCGTGCCGCCAGGTGCTCGCGCCGGACGTTGCGGACAAAGTCACCTCGGTACTGGAGGGGGTCATCCTGCACGGGACCGGGGCGAAAAACGCGCAGATCGGCAGACCTGCGGCCGGCAAGACCGGGACGGCGCAGGGCTTCAGTACCGCGTCGTTCGCCGGCTACATCCCGCAGCTCTCCGTCGCGGTGACCCTCGCGGACCCCCGGTCGCCCACGACCTACCCGCTGCGCAACGTGCAGGGCCTCAACCAGGTCTACGGCGGTGACCTGCCCGCCGCGGCGTGGGCGAGAACCATGCGCGGCACGATCGACGGGCTCAACCTGCCGGTCGCGGCCATGCCCGCTCCCGACGACAGCGAACCCAATCCACCCAAGGAGATGCTGCCCGATGTCGTCGGTCAGAACGTTCTTCTGGCGCGGGTGCTGTTGACCGCGCAGGGTTTCCGGGTGACGGTCCAGCAGGTCGACAACCCGGCGGCGGCGGGTACGGTGCTGGCGATGAATCCGTCGGGCGGCCAGGATGTCGAGGCTGGCTCGAACGTGGTGCTGATGGTCTCGCAGGGTCCTGACTCCCAGCCCCGATCGGACGGCGGCGCAACCTCAACCCTGTCGCCGGGCGCGGCGACGGTGCCCACTCAACAGCCCGCGACGGTGACTCCGAGCCCGACGCGCAGGCGAGGCAAGAGCCTCTTCGACGTGTTCAGCGGGAACTGAGGTGTTCAGCGGGGACCGAGGTGTTCAGCGGGGACCGAGGTGTTCAGCGGGAACTGAGGTGTGGCCCGATCGTGTCAGGAGGTCAGCCGGGCACGGACCAGGGCGGACACCCGGGATCCGTCCGCTCGCCCGGCCACCTCGGACTGCACAGCCTTCATCGCGGCACCCATCGCCTGCTGACCGGAGAGGTCCTGCGCGGCGAACACTCTCTCGATGATCAGAGTGAGCTCGTCGTCGCTCAACTGCTGGGGAAGGTAGCCGGCGAGGATCTCGCCCTCGTTCCGCTCCTGTTCGGCCTGGGCCGCACGCCCGGCTGCGGCGAACGCGTCCGCGGCTTCGCGCCGCTTGCGGACCTCGCGGGTGAGCACCTTCGCAACGTCGGCGTCGGACAGCTCCCGTGCCCTGCTACCGGCTACCTCCTCGTCCTTCACCGCGGCCATGGCCATCCGTAGGGTGGAGGTACGCAGCGCGTCCCGGGCCTTCATCGACGTGGTGAGATCCGCCCGCAGGCGATCCTTGAGTTCGCTCACGCGACCTGACCCTAACGCCTCCCGGGCGCCCTGGTGTTCACGATCGTCAGGCTGCCCGTGGCCGTCTGCCCGCGTGGCGCGGCGCGGAGAACGCCTGCAATGGGCGGAACCTGGGCCACACTGGTCCAATGACGAGTGTGCGACGGTTCTCCTCGGGGACGCTGCGAAGGGCCGCCGGGCGTGCGGCCACCGGGCTTGGCGTAGCAGGTGCGGTGACCCTTGCCTACGCCGCAGGCTATGAGCGGACTGCCTACACGCTGCGCCGTCTGGTGGTGCCGGCGCTTGCTGACGGGGCCGGCCCGTTGCGCATTTTGCACATCTCCGACCTGCATATCACCCCCAAGCAGCGCGGAAAACTTGCGTGGATCTCGGACCTGGCCCGGCTGATGCCCGATCTCGTGGCCCTGACCGGTGACGTGCTGTCGCATCCGGATTCAGCGGAGCCGACCCTGGCGGCACTGTCCTCGATGTTCGGCTTTCCCGGTGTGTTCGTACCGGGGAACAACGATTATTTCGTGCCGACGCTGAAGAGCCCGCATCACTACTTTTCGTCGAAGGACGACACCATGCCGAAGGGGCCTCCGCTGAACTGGGCGGCGTTCGCCAAGACCCTGGCGGCCGACAGCGGATGGATCGACCTCACCAACTACCGGACTGTGATGCGCGTCGCCGGACGGCGGATCGACGTCCGTGGCGTCGACGACGCCAGGTTGTGCAGGGACGATGTGCCTTCGGTGCTCGGTGCCCGGGACGACGCCGATGTCGATCTGCGGCTGGGGCTGTCACACACTCCGGAGCCGCGGGTTCTGGACGCCTACACCGCCGACGGGGTGGCGCTGACCCTCTCGGGCCACACCCACGGCGGCCAGATCCGGGTGCCGTTCGCCGGGGCGCTGGTGACCAACTGCGGCATCGACCGGGCCCGTGTGCGCGGACTCTCCCGGTACGAGGCGGGCGGGCGGACGTCGTGGCTGCACGTGTCCGCTGGCCTGGGGACCTCGCCGTTCGCGCCGATTCGCTTCGCCTGCCGACCTGAGGCTACTTTGATCAGCCTCACCGCCGCGGCCTGAGCGCTGCCCGGCGCCCGGCGCCGCTGCCCGTGCCCGTCGGTGGATCAGGTAGACTTCGTGATGGTCGCGGGGTGTGGCGCAGCTTGGTAGCGCGCTTCGTTCGGGACGAAGAGGTCGTGGGTTCGAATCCCGCCACCCCGACCAGCTGTTCTCGCAGGTTATGGACCCTCCGGTGGAGGGTCTTCCTCGTTTTCGGGGTCCGGTTCAGGCTCGCAAGTCAGCGAAAAGTCAGCAGGGCCTGAGCCCCTTTTTTGATCGATGACCATCGTGGCGAGCGCTCCTCGTGGCGGCACTCCTGACGATGTGAATCTGATGCTGTTCCAGCAGCATGAGATTCACATCCTCCGACTAACCGACCGGGCTGACATCCCACGCGGATGACTTTCGAGATCAGTCGACGACGACGTTGTCGCCGTCGAGGCGCAGCGGCAGGCGGGTCAGCGGGAACGGCGCCGGGCCACCGAGGACCGCCCCGCTCGAGGCCGAGTAGAACGCGCCGTGGCAGGGGCAGGCGAACTGCTGGTCAGAGGTTTGGAAGCTCACGGCACATCCGGCATGGGTGCACACGGCCGAAAACGCGGCGAATCCACCTGCCGGTAGGTGGACGAGCCAGGCCGGTTCCCCGGAACGGGGGTTGGTGAAGCTCTTCGCCGATCCCTGATCGATCTCGTCCGTCCGCGCGACAACTGTGCCGCCGACGTTGTCGTCGGGTGCCGCCGCTACCGTTGGATGGGAAACTGTACGCCCACCGATCGCCCGGCCTAGCCAGGCGGTCAGGCCAGCGGTGCCCAGAGCGCCCAGCGCTGCGAGGCCGGTCACCGCACCCTGACGCAGCAGCGCGCGGCGCCGAGCGTCGTGACCGCGCACCTGGATGAGCCAGGCGTCCACCGACAGCACCCCGGCGCTGCCCACCGCGGTGAACGGCAACCACATGACGCCGAAGACGATGTCCGAGCCGTAGTAGTACGGCCGCGTATGCCAGCTGACCGTGAGCAGGAATATCAGGGAGAAGACGGTGCCCGCGACGGCGGCGAGCCGGGCCCACAGGCCGATGAGGGTCCCGATGCCAACGGCGACCTCGCCTATTGCGATCAGGATTCCGACGGTGTCCGGATACGGCTGGGCCAGGCCGAGAAGTGCCCCGATCGGGCTGGAATGGACGAAGGACCCGATCTGTCGATGGACCGACGTCGGCGATGCCGGGTCGAGGTAGGCGGGGTCGGCGAGTTTCTGCAGTCCGGCGAAGGTGAACGTGACGCCGAGAAACACCCGCAACGGCAGCAGCAGCCAGCCCGGCTCGGTGAGTCGGCTCCGCCGGTTGCCGCCCGCGTTCGTGGCGTTGTCCATGCTCTTCACGGTCGGTGCAGGCTACCCGTGGTGCCCATCCGCAGGGCCGCAGGGTATGCGATCATGGCTCGCGTCGCGTGCCCCGAGGATCCGGGGGGACCCGTACCACCCGTCCGGGCGAATCGCCTTCGGACGCCTTCGAACACCGTTGAACGACTGCGAAGGACTCCGACGTGATGTCAGCGCATCCTCGTGGTGGTCGTCACCTGTCAATCGTGGATGGGTCGGTGTCGACCGATTCACTGTCGGGTTCCGTCGTCGTTGTGGATCGGCGCTGGAGCCCGGCTGTGATCGCACTGACGAAGATTCGTGCGATCACGCCGATGGCGACGAGGTCGCCCAGCATCTGAATCATTGCTATGATTCGGGCCGCCTCGGTCCGGGGCGCGATGTCGCCGAATCCGACCGTGCTGAACACGGTGATCGTGAAATACAGTGCGTCCGTACGGGTCAACGGCTCCGTGAAGGCGGCCGCCTGTTCCCGGGCGAGCAGGAAGTACGTGGTTGCGAAGAGCAGTAGAAACAGTGGCAGGGACGCGGCGATGGACTCCACGGCACGCAGTCTTGGGTAGGGGGCGTGGGCGATCTGCCAGACCTGAATGCTGATCACAGTGGTGAACACGACCAGACCGACGGCCACCCGGACGGCTGCGCCGGCGCTGGTGCCGGGCGGGCGGTCCAGCGGCAGCAGGTAGTAGAGCACGACCAGCACTGTCGTGGTCAGTAACGCACGCAGGGTGGAGTGCAGGATGATCCGACGGCGTCGCGCCGGCCGCCGAGCCTCGTGCCGTGCGTTCGTGCCTGTGCCCCGTGGCTCCGGTGGGATCACAGGTTTGCACGGCCGGTGGTGCTATCGCCGGTGGTGCTATCGCCGGTGGTGCCACGGATCGTGGTGCCATGGATCGCAGCCGAACCGGCGTACGTCAGGTCCCGGGCCGACTCGGGGACGTACGTTTGCGGTCCGCAGCCTCGCAGGCGCCGCGCGGCGCGTGCCGTCGCGGCGAGGAGCTGTGGCTCTCGCCGGCGCCGCGCGGCGAACAGGTCCGGAGGTTCATCGGCGTGCCGTTCGCGGATGTCGGCGAAGCGTCGTGCCACAGACATGATCTCACCGGTTGGTCCCGCGGTCATGTCCGCGTAGGCGAGCGCGTCCGTGACAGATCCGTCCTCCCGTGGAAACTCATCGAGAGCGTCGAGCAGCCCGCGTGGTTGCGCGAGCAGCCGTGCTTCGGAGTGATGCGCGACCAGCGCGGCAAGCCGCATCGGTGCGCCGGCCCGGATGAGGTGGAGCGCGCCGTCAAGTGGATGAAAGCCCGAATCGATCAGCAGTGGGGAGTAGCCGATGTCGTGCAGCCAGGCCGCGGAGACGAGCAGGCCCCGGTCGGACGACGCGACAGTGGACGCGATCTCGTCTGCCTGGGCAGCCACCGTCGCAGAGTGTGCCCAGCGGGCCGGCAGCGGTGCCAGGAGCAGGTAGGCGATCGTCCGGGCGGTGGCGATCGTCGCGTCGGACCGGTGCGGTGGCGACGAGATGGAGCTGCCGTGCCGGTGGCCGTTGCCGGTGAGATCGGTGCTGGACTCGGTCACAGGGTCCTCCGTGTCCGGGGATCACGGCGGCGCCCAGGCCGCAGCCTGGGTGCTGGATTCTGGGCAACGGCAAGCTGCCGGGCCTGGGAGCGGTATGCCCGTCCAGGCTCGTCCCATCACCCAACAGGCCGGCTCATTCTGGCCGCGTCGGTCCCGGCAGAGAAGATCATATCGAGAAGTCGGTACAGCTACCTGCAGATGTTATGACTCGTTCATTCCAATATCTTCCGATTTGCGAGTGACAACCGGTCGTGCCCGCTCCCGCCGCGGTCCCGGTGGCTTGGAGAAACTCGGAGAATCGGGCGGTTGCGGCGCACATGAGAACGGACCGCATCTGAACGGTCGACATCTGAACGGCCGGCCTGTGGACGTCGCTCCTCCAGCCGGCGCCGCGCGGCATTTCGATCTCCAGGATGCGCAGCAGCCACTCGGTGTCACGACCGGAAGGCGGCTGACCGCGAGGTGGGCAGCGCGTGATGCCGTTCCTGACATCCCGGGTCCCGATCGTATCTTTTGCGATTTTGACGCCGTGGTGGGTTCCGGTCCGCCGTGGGGACGGCGCTAAGGGCGCGATCCGCCGTGGCCGTGGCCGTGGCTCGGCGGATCGCGTGACGTTCGAGCCAGTCGCTGACGGTGGCACCGACTGCGTGGATACCGGTTGCATCGTTGTCGCCGCAGGCTTTGACGTCGTGGCGGACGGAGATCTGGGTGCTGAGGTTGTTGGTGCGCTGGATGCGGTGGTGGGTGGCGGCTGTGCCGGGGTGGTGGCCACCGGCGGCGGTGCGCTCGTCTGGGTCGCCTCGGGTGGGGTCGGCGATGGCCTGGGCGGTGACTGCGCCGGGCTCGTGGTGGCCGGGGCTGGTGCGGGCGCCTGCGTGGGCTCCGGCTGGATCGACGTGGCCGGCTGCCGCGGCGACGTCCTGTCGATGTTCGCAGCGTTGGGCACGTTCGCCGCGTTGGGCGCAGGTGCCACCGGCTCGGCGGCCGGCGGTGACGGGACGCCCGCCGGTTGCATCGATGACATGCCCTCGCCGGCTACCGACGGCGCGTTCACCGGTGGTCTGGCGGAGTCCATCGGCCGGCTGGACGTCCACAACCCCGCAACGGTTGGAGGGATCATGCCGCCGCTCGGGACGGGCTTGCCCGCGGGCGCCGGGATGGCGCCACTGGCGCCCGTGCTGGTACCGGGAGCGACTCGCAGTGCCACGGCGACCACCAGTCCGGCGCTGATACCCAGCGCGATCCCCGCGGCAACGGTGACCAGCGCCAGCTGCCAACGGCGCGCGGGAGTGGTGGCGCGGCCGGCCGCGGCGGTCCCGGCGCCAGGTGGACTGTGCGTGGCGGCCCCTCGGCCCACTCGGCGGCCCACTCGGCGGGCTACCCGGTCGGCCGCGGTGGGGTTCCCCGCGCGATCGGCCGGCGGCACCTCCGGTGCCAGTGGCACGGTTGACATCGCAGGCACGGCTGACATCGCAGGCACGGCCGGTGTCCCAGGTAGGGCAGCTACCGCCGGAACCGTCGGTACGGGAATCGCCACCGGTAGCGGTGTGGGCGTCGACGGTGGTGGCGTCGACGGTGGTGGCGGCGTGATCAGGACATGCCGGGTGACCTGATCCGCGAGATCGACGCTGTCCACATAATTGCGGACCACACCGGTGACCAGTTCGACGGCGGTGGGTCGCCGGCCCGGATCTCTGTTGAGTGCACGTCGTGTCAACGGTGCCAGGCCATCGGGAATGCCGCTGAGGTCGGGTTCTTCCCGCAGCATGCGAAGCGCGGAGGCGGTGGGTGTGTCCGCCGCGAAGGGGTGGCGCCCGGTCGCGGCGAACACGACGCACATACCCCAGGAAAAGATGTCGGCGGCGGGCCCGGCCCGTTCGCCGCGCAGCTGCTCCGGTGCCATCCAGGCGACGGTCCCGATGACGTGACCGGTCTGGGTGTGCTCGGTTGTGTCGACGGCATGGGCGATTCCGAAGTCGATGACCTTCGGGCCATCCCAGGCCAGCAGGATGTTCGACGGTTTCAGATCACGATGCACAAGCCCGGCCCCGTGGACGGCGACGAGAGCGTCGGCCAGGCCGGTGGCGAGGTTGACCAGTGTGGAGCCGCCGAGCCGGCCGCGTTCGGCCACGGCCGTGGCAAGGCTCACACCGTCGACGTACTCGGTCGCCATCCACGGGCGTTCCGCGTCGACGTCGGCGTCACGCACCTCGGCCACATAGTTCCCGCGGACCCGGCGCGCCGCCGCGACTTCGCGGCGGAACCGTTTCCGGAAGTCCGCGTCACCGAGCAGCTCCGGGCGGATGACCTTCACCGCCATTGGGTGGCCATCCTCGTCAAAGCCGAGATAGACGGTGCCCATCCCGCCGGCGCCCAGTCGTCCTTGGAGCCGGTACCTCCCGACTTTTCGGGGATCAGCGTCGGTCAGCGGCGCCAGCACGCCCGCTCCTCTCCTACGACTCGCACCCCACTCGGGGATCACGCTACCGAGCCCGGCGGGGTTTGCGACTGTGGGCGCATCAACTTTCTCGAGCAGGCAACAACCCGATCACAGAACACAAACGTATGATCGATCACACCCGTATGTCGCCGGATGGTTGAGGTGTATAGGTAAAAGGTTGTTCAGGCGTCGGTCGATCGTGATCGAATTGAGCGTCAGATGGCACCAGGGGACCGGCGGCGGGGCCGTGGTAGCCCCCGCATGGGATTTTTCGAACTTTGTAGATCAAAAAGGCCGTTTTCGGGATCGGAACCCTGGAAGATAGTTCGCGCACGAGCCCGCTGTGGATCGGCTTCGCGGCTTGTCAGTTGCCGGTGGTGTTTCTGATCACTTTGTCGGAGGCGGTGGCTCCGGTGTGTCGCGCAGGTCGCATCCGAGCTGCCGTCGGTGTCCAGGACGAGGTTGCCGACCGTCCTTTTGCGCCGGATGCCGAGTTCCCAGGCGATGTTCGTCCAGTCGTGGCGGTTGTGCGGCCAGGGCGGTCGCCGGTGCCACCGCCGTGTCCATGGCGGGCCGAGAGCGGCGCGCAGCGCCCTGATCTCATGGTCGCGCTCGGCGACCGTTGCGCGGATACGGCCCCATATGTCGATTGCGGAAACCACCCCCCCATACTGTTTCACTGGGACCGAAGATGGATGTACAACTCGATACAAGGGATGTCGGTCACGTACCGCTTTGCCGGTGCTGGCCGTTGTCCCTGGTCGGCGGGGGGCCTGCCGACCAGGGACAGGCTGCCGGTCGGCAAAGGGGGTGCTGGACACATGAGGAAGAGCCGATTTCCGTTACGCATCGTGGCGAGGACGGGATGGCCCGGTTCGGAGGCGGCCACAGAAGATCATCAAATGGTGGGGTCGACCCTCACGGGACGTTCACAGGAAACCTGGCTATATTCGGGAGAACCGGTTGTCCAGTGATAAACGCGTTTTATCGCCATTGCGGCAGAGCCTGCGCGTCGAGTCCCCGGAATGATTCTTCCGCGCTCCGGGACGGGCCGGAGACGGCCGAATCGCCGCGAAGGTCACTGCCCAGATGACACGAACTCCGACACCTAGCCGAACCGTGCGGACCGACTGGTCCCGGGTACCACCCGACTTCCTGGAGACGGCGCACCAATGGTTTTTTCCGCGCCTTCCGCGCCTTCCACGGCATGGAGAGACTGGCTAAAACGGGACGATCTGATGAGGTCGGGAAAAGGATTTAGACGGCTGGTGGCAAGCCGGTCATGGCTGCTTTACCTGGTACTCGGGTTCTGTCTGATTGTCGGTTACCATCTGGTGCCGCCACATGGTGGCGGACGTGCGGTGCGCGTTGTGAGCTACTTTCTGGTCAGCGTCTGTACGGCGGTGGCGGTGTTCGTCGGCGTCGGCTGGTTCCGGCCCACACCGCGGCTGCCCTGGCTGTTGCTGGCCGCCAGCCAGATTATGTACGTGATCGCTGGAACAGCCATTTTTTCGCCCCACCAGGTTGTCGGAGTCGACCTGAGAGACATCGTTGGTGTCATGGACGTCCCCGTCCTTTCCATCGTTTTCGGTCTGGCCCGCTACCCGCTGGCACTGGCCGGTCTCGTCCTTTTCATTCGCTATCGCACTCCCGGGCGTGACCTGCCCGGCCTGCTGGAGGCCGGTACGCTGGCCGTCGCCGCTCTCATGCTGTCGTGGCTGTACCTGATCGGGCCCTATGTTCGCGGTGGATCCGGCCGGCTGATCGAGGCTACGACCCTGGTCGGATATCCAATAATGGATATTGCCCTGCTCGCGGTCGGACTGAGGCTGTTTCTCGGGCCCGGCCGCCGGCCGCCGGCATGCTTCCTGCTTATGGGCAATCTTGGCCTGATCACCGTTGCGGACACCGTCTACGGACTGGAGCAGCTCGCTGGTACTTACCGGGCGGGAAACTTCCTGGATGGGATGTGGCTTGCCGCCAACGTGACCCTGGGTGCGGCGGCACTTCATCCGACGATGGTCCGGTTGGCCGTGCCCGCGCCCGCGGCGGAGCAGGACCTCGGGGGTGTTCGGTTGGCCGCGCTGCTGGCGGCCGCGCTGGCTGCACCGGTGACGATGATGATCGAATATTCCCGTGGGATCACGCATGACATTCCGGTCATGGCCATGGCGTGCGCACTGATGTTCCTGCTGACGATCGCTCGAATGGCGGTGCTCGTCTCCGACCAGCGCCGGCTAGCGATGATCGATTCGCTGACCGGTCTTTACTCCCGTCGTTTCCTGGAGGCGGCGATGCCCGTGGAGGTCGCCCGGGTGCGTCGTGGCGGAGGTTCGCTGGGCCTGGTCATCATTGATGTCGACCACTTCAAGTCGATCAATGATGAGCATGGTCATCCCACGGGCGACCGGGTCCTGGCCGAGATCGGCGCCCGGCTGCGCGCAGCGACCCGACCAGGCGACGTCCTTGCCCGCCACGGTGGCGAGGAGTTCGCGCTTCTGGCGTCCAACGTGGACCTGAGCGAGCTGAGCGCGCTCGCCGAACGGCTGCGTGCCCGGGTGGCGGAAAGCCCGATCGCCGTGGACGTCGACACCATGATCTTCGCCACCGTGTCGGTGGGAGCCTGTGCCTTCCCGACCCACGTCTCGAATCAGGCCGAGCTGGTAGCCATGGCGGATCGCGCACTGTACGCCGCGAAGGCAGGTGGGCGGGACCGAGTGGTGATCGCCGAGATCCCGCCTACCGGTACGGCAGCTGCTGACGGAGCCCGTGAGGCTACCGGTCTGAGTTGGTAACCTCACGAGCTGCTACCGTCGTCAGCTGTGATGCTGCTGTCGTAGCGCCGTGTCGCTGGGCGCGATCACTGGGCGTGATCGCTGGGCGCGGCACCTTCTGCGGGAGACGACGACCAGCGCGGCTGTCACCGCGATGCCCGCCACGCCGGCTGCCACGACGGCACGGGTCGCGCGGGGGTTGTCGTCGGCCCGCTGGCGCACGGTCGCCACGGTCCGCGCCGTGTGCTCGGTGGATTCCCGCATCTTCTCGGCGGTCGCGGTCACGTGCGGATTGTGGCCGACTTTTGTCGCAGCCTGGCTGGCGGCGGCCCTGGCATGCTGGGCGGTTCCAGCGACCTGAGGATTCTGCCCGACCCGGTGTACGGTCCGGCCCGCGGTGTCCTTCGCCCGGTGAGCGGTGGCCGACGCCTTGTGGGCGGTTGCCGATGCCCTGGGGCCAAGGTCCTCGGCCGCCCCGGCCAGGCGCACCCGAGCGCCTGCCGCGCCGGTGGCCACCCGCTCCCACGTGTGGGCGGCGACGATCCTGGCATCTTCGGCGGTACGCCCCGCGACCTTCGCGGGGCGTACCTTCTCCGACAGGGCGGCGAGCTCGTCGGCGAGCCGTGTTCTGGTTGTGTCAATCTCAGTCTTGATCGAATCCGGATTCTCGGCCACGAGCGTCCTCCCGCATCTTCGGGCACAGGCTGGTCGCGACCTGTCCGACAGATCTTCGATCGCATCGACGCCCATCGGAGCGGCCCTCGCCTGTGATAAGCCTGATCTTCGAATTACCCGGGAACGGCGTGGCTAACCGGCAGTTCGCTCACGGAGGATCAGCGCAGCTGATCAATTCGGTGGATCAGTCGGTGGATCAGTAGGAGCGGGCGACCAGGCAGACGAGATCGGGTTCGTCGTCGCGGTCGGGAATGGTGCCGTCCGGCCGCTGGATGCAGCGCACGGTCAGTGACTCCTGGGCGAGTCGCGTCTCACCGCCGGGACCGACGGCCGCCCATGGCAGGCGGGCGAAGCCTTCCGATGCCGCCTCGATCGCCTCGTCGACGGTCGTGACGTCGCGGGTACGAGCGTCCCGGGTCGCCAGCGCCGCTTCGTACATGGCGTTCTGGATCTCGTCCAACAGCGTCGGCACCCTGGTCATCACATCGTCGAGTGGAACGACGATCTTCTCGGATGTATCGCGGCGGGCGAGCGTGACAGCACCGGCCGCGAGATCGCGCGGGCCGAGCTCCACGCGTACCGGGATGCCCTTCAGCTCGGCGTCGGTGACCCGCCGGCCGAACGACAGGCCAGGGCGTGCGTCCACGCCACAACGCAGCCCGGCTGCCCGCAATCCGTCGGCGAGCAGGGAAACGCGTTCGGTGAGCGCAGGGTCGTCCTTGACGGGCAGCACGAGCACCTGCGTCGGCGCGAGCCGCGGGGGGATCCGCAGCCCGTTGTCGTCCCCGTGAGCCATGATCAGACCGCCGACCATGCGGGTTGAGGAGCCCCATGACGTCGTCCACGCCAGGTGCTGCGCACGGTCGGCGCCCAGGAAGCCGATGTCGAACGCGCGGGCGAAGTTCTGGCCGAGCTCGTGGCTGGTCGCCATCTGCAGCGCCTTGCCGTCACCCATCATCGCCTCGAGGGTCAGGGTGTTGGTGGCGCCGGCGAACCGCTCCTTGGCGGTCTTCCGGCCGATGAACACGGGCAGGGCGAGCACCGAGGTCATGAAGTCCAGATAGACCTCGAGGTGGATGCGCCGGGCGTACGCGGCCGCGTCCGCCTCGTCGACATGCGCGGTGTGCCCCTCCTGCCAGAGGAACTCGCTCGTGCGCAGGAAAAGCCGGGGGCGCAGCTCCCACCGGACGACGTTCGCCCACTGGTTGAGCAGCAGTGGGAGGTCCCGGTAGCTCTGCGTCCACTTCGCCATGTACTCGCCGATGACGGTCTCGCTGGTCGGCCGGACCACTACGGGCTCTTCCAGCTCCTTGCCGCCGCCGTGGGTGACGACGGCGAGCTCGGGGCTGAAGCCCTCGACGTGCTGGGCCTCCCGGCGGAGGTAGCTTTCGGGGATGAGCAACGGAAAGTAGGCGTTGACCGCTCCGGCCGCCTTGATCCGGGCGTCCACGTCGGCCTGCATCCGTTCCCAGATCGCGTAGCCGTACGGTCGGATGACCATGGTCCCGCGGACCGGGCCGTTGTCGGCGAGTTCCGCCTTGGCGAGCACATCCTGGTACCAGCGGGGGAAGTCCTCGCCGCGGGGAGTAAGTATGGCCACCCACCCACGATATTGCCTGACGGTGCCGGGTCGAAGCACCAGGCCAGCCGCTGCCTCGACCTGGGCACCGCCCTGGTCAGCTCGGGTCGGCGTCAGGCCTGGCCTGGCGTGTTGTCATCGTCACCCGGTACTTCGCGAAAGACCAGCGACAGGTCGACGTCGCCGTGGAAGTTGACCAGCGCTGCCCGCGGTGGCACCACGATCATGGCGGAGGTCAGATCGGCCGCGGTGGCGCCGGCTGCAAGGACGAGTTCGTGCTCGACCAGCAGGCCGTGTCGGACGGTCACCACCTCGGCGAGTGGGGTCGGTGCCGCGCCGGGTACGCCTCGGGGTTCGGGTACAAGGTCGCCGTCGGTGTCCATTTTCGGGCCTCCTCGGTGTGAACGTAGCAACTCGGATCGATGTGCGTGCAGCCGACTTTGTGGTCCTTCCACGAGTCGTGCACAGGTGTTCCGCGTTGTCGCTTTGGTTCCTTTTCTCACCGGTCGGACAGTCGTGTTGTCGGATGCATGACGCCATCGATATTGCTTTATAGCAAATACTCGGAGGGTGGCGTGATCCAGGGGTATGTGGGGTCACTTTTGGCACCCTGCGGTATATGGCTGTCAGGTGCTCTTTCAGGTTTTTGTCAGCAGGCTGGCAGGTCCATGATCGCGCGTGACGATCGTCAGATCGCGCGATGCCCGGGCAGCGCGTAGACACCCGGCGCGACCAGCATGGCGAGACCGTCGGCAAGCAGGCCTTCCAGCGCCCGGCCGCGCTGCACCGGCTCGTCCCACGTTGCGTCGAGGAGCTCGTGGCGTACCGGTCCGGGTGCCTCGCGCAGGACCGCGAGCAGGCGTCCACGTACCTGGCGGTCGGTCCCGGCATAGCCCTGCGGGCGCCGGGGCGGGCCGTCAGCGGGCGGGCGGCCCGCCCGCTGCCACGCACAATCCTCCGTCACCGGGCAGGCATCGCAGTGGGGACTCCGCGCGACACAGACCAGCGCCCCGAGTTCCATGAATGCCGCGCTGACCCGGGCCGCGGTCTGCGGATCCATGGGCAGCAGTGACTCGACCCGTTCCAGATCCCGACGCGATGTCGCCGTCCGCTGGTCGTCGCGGCCATCGATCGCACGGCTGACAAACCGCCGGACATTGACGTCGATCACCGCGTGGCGCTGCCGAAAGGCGAACGCTGCGACGGCGCGGGCTGTATAGGTGCCGACTCCCGGTAGCCGCAGCAGTTCGTCCACATCCCCGGGGATTGCTCCGCCGTGGCGTTGCGTGACCGCGACTGCGGTCTGGTGCAGCCGCAGCGCCCGCCTTGGGTAGCCAAGGCGCCCCCACATCCGTACGGCCTCGCCGGCCGGCTCGGCGGCAAGCATGGCCGGGGTGGGCCAGCGGTCGGTCCATTCGTGCCACACGGGCAGAACCCGGTTGACCGGCGTCTGCTGCAGCATGATCTCGCTGACGAGCACCGCCCACGGGCTCACCCGCGGGTCTCGCCACGGGAGATCCCGGGCGCAGACCTCGTACCAGTCGAGGACGGCGTCGGCGAGCGCGTGCGGTTCACCCATGCGGTTCACCCACGCGGTTCACACATAGCGTTCGAGGATGCTGGACTCGGCGAGCCGGGACAGCCCCTCGCGTACGGCCCTGGCGCGTGCGGCGCCGATACCCTCGACGGTCTGCAGGTCGTCCACGCCGGCTGCCAGCAGTTTCTGCAAGGTGCCGAAGTGGTCGACGAGTCGGTCCACGACCATTCGGGGCAGTCGTGGCACCTTGGCCAGCATCCGGTAACCACGGGGGCTGACCTGGCTGTCGAGCACATCCGCGCCCCCGGGGAAGCCGAGTGCGCGGGCGAGCACGGTTAGATCCAGCAGATCGGTCGATGACATCCCGGAGAGCCGGGCGAGGATTTCGGCGGCGGTGGCTGTCTTACCCCCTGAGGGCAGATAGTCGCGGACGGCGAGTTCCCGTTCGGTCTCGACTCCCGCCATTAGTTCCTCGAGCTGGAGGGACAACAACCGGCCGTCGGTACCGAGTTCGACCACGTAGCCTTCGATCTCGTCCGCGATCCGCCGAACCATCTCCAGCCGTTGGCTCACCAAAATTGCGTCACGGACGGTGACGAGGTCTTCGATCTCGAGTGCCGACAGTGTGCCGGCGACCTCGTCCAGGCGCATCTTGTACCGTTCCAGCGTCGCCAGCGCCTGGTTGGCCCGGGACAGGATGGCGGCCGAGTCATCAAGAACGTAGCGCAGACCTGCCACGTACAGCGCGATGATCCGCATCGACTGGCTGACCGAGATCACCGGGTATCCGCTCTGCTTGGCCACTCGTTCGGCCGTGCGGTGCCGGGTACCGGACTCGTCGGTGAAGATGGTCGGGTCGGGCACCAGGTGGACGGCGGCCCGGACGATTCGCTGTAGGTCGGACGACAGGACGATCGCGCCGTCCATCTTCGCGAGTTCCCGCAGTCGGGTGGCGGAGAACTCGACGTCCAGTTCGAATCCGCCGGTGCAGATGCCTTCGACCGCCTTGTCGTGGCCGAGGACGATCAGGCCGCCGGTATGGCCGCGAAGGATGCGCTCGAGGCCATCCCGGAATGGGGTCCCTGGGGCGACAGCGGCCAGTGTCGCCCGGAAGATGTCATCCCCGGGTGGTCCTGCCATCTGGCTCCCTCTGTATCTCGGCGTTCCGCCATCGTGATGGTATCGGGTGGGCTGCTTTGCCATGCTGCCCCCGTGATGTTGTAGCCATACTTTTACCTGCCGTAATTTTCACTCATTACCGCCGTACATATGCCGTATTGCACTGTTCAGGTCGCACACTTCGATCGTCGTCATGCCCTCGGGCGCCGGACCCGCCTCGGGAGGCACGAGCGCCCAGCGGAAACCCAGACGGGACGCGGCCGTCAGGCGCCTGCGGACCGCACCCACCGACCGGACCTCGCCGGCCAGACCTACCTCGCCGACGGCGACGAGGTTTGCCGGAATGGGACGGTCCTCAACGCTGCTGATCGTGGCCAGCGCGACGGCGAGATCGGCGGCCGGCTCGGCGAGCCGGACCCCACCGACGGTAGCCGCGTATACGTCCGATCTGCCAAGTTGAAGTCGACCGCGGCGCTCGACCACAGCAAGAATCATCGCGACCCGGGCCGAGTCGAGCCCGGACACGGCTCGTCGCGGCACGGTCGCCGTGGACGTTGCCACCAGCGCCTGCACCTCGGCGACCAGCGGTCGGCGGCCCTCGACCGTGACCGTCACACAGGTGCCCGCGACGCCCTCCGTCGGCCCACCGTCGTGCCAGCGGGACAGGAACAGCCCACTGGGATCCGCGATCCCACGGATGCCGCCGTCGCCCATCTCGAAGCAGCCGACCTCGTCGGAGGGGCCGAAACGGTTCTTGCTCGCCCGGACCAGGCGCAGCGACGAATGCCGCTCACCTTCAAAGTGCAGAACGACGTCGACAAGGTGTTCCAGCAGCCGCGGTCCGGCGACCGTGCCGTCCTTGGTCACGTGGCCGACGATCACACAGGCCATGTTCAGCGCCTTTGCCGCGCGGATCAGGGCCGCGGTGACCTCACGGACCTGGGTGACTCCGCCGGCCGCTCCGTCTGCGGTGGCGGTGGTGATGGTCTGTACCGAGTCAACCACCAACAGCTCTGGACGGACCTCGTCGACATGGGTGAGCAGGGCCTCCAGATCGGTCTCCGCGGCGACCCACAGATCGGCGTGCACTGCCCCCGTTCGCCCGGCTCGTAGCCTGACCTGAGCGGTCGACTCCTCGCCGGTGACCACGAGCGCCCGGGCGCCTGACGCGGCACTACGCGCGGCGACCTCAAGCAGCAACGTCGACTTGCCGACACCCGGCTCGCCGGCCAGCAGGACGACCGCCCCGGGAACGAGCCCGCCACCGAGCACCCGGTCGAGTTCGGTGACCCCGGTAGGACGGCTGCGGGCCGTGGTGATGTCAACCGCCGACATCGGGCACGCGGGGGCCGTGACCGCCGCGCTCGCCCGGGCGAGGCCCCGCGCGCCGGCCCGGTGGGTCGAGCGGCCGGCGGGCACCTGGGCCTCGATCGTCCCCCAGGTGTTGCAGCGCGGGCAGCGTCCCACCCATTTCACCGACTCGGCGCCACACCCACTGCACCGGAAACCAACCGACGCCGCGCGGGAACCGGACAGGCCCGGTGCGTTCGGGCGGGGAACGGGAGGCCGTGATGACATGGCCCGCACCGTATCGGGACGGTCCGACAACAACCATGGGGCAGTGGCTGGCCTGCCTTGTCACTCACCCGACGATGTCGGGCAGCTGACGATGCCCGCCGGCCGACGTCAGCTGGCGGAGGTCAGCCGGCGGAGCCGGCCGGGCGCGACACGCCGGCGGCCGGACTGCTGGTCGCGGTGACACTCCTGCTCAGGGTGGCGCTGCTGCTCGGGGTCGCACTGCTGGTCGCGGTGGCGTTCACCTGCTGCCCAGGCGGCGTCGAGCCCGATGTCGCGGGGTCCGCGGAGGCTCCCGGAGCGGGTGGTTCCACCGGGACGGCGAGGGTGACGCTTCCCGCCTTGGCGAAGGTGAACGTGACCGGAATCGCCTGCCCGACAGCGAGGTCACGGTTCAGCCCGGTCAGTACGGGAGCATTGCCGTCGGCGATGTAGAGGTTGCGGCCGCCTGCTTGGAGGACCGCACTTTTCGGGGTCTGGCCGCCGTCCGCAGCCGGCGACGCGACTCCGATGATCTCGTCGTCCTGGGTTCCGCCGTTGAAGAACGCGGATATGATCTGGGCTTTTCCGCCCGAGGTCGCAGGCCCGGCCACATAGACGTTACGCAGCGAGATGGTGCCGACGGCACCGGCGGCTGAGTTTGTCGTCGTGCGCGTTTGTGCCGTCACCGCGTCATTACCTGCTGCACACGATGAGAGTGTGATCGTGGCAATCAGCGATGCGCTGGCGAACAGCGAGGCGGTCGCGGTACGCACACCCGGACGGTGGCTCACGGCTCGGCTGCTCCTCGGTACGGTATCGACGGTCGTCGCGTCGGTACTGGTTGATCCGCCGCCGGACCGGCGGACGGCGCGCGGCCGACCCCTTTCGGGGACTCGCGCACCCGACGGGTTCGACCGCGGGGCACAGCCTAGTCGGCCAGCGGCCGCCGAGCGCGCGAGATGAACGACGGTCGCGCGGCGATGATCAGATACCGATGGCGGGTCAGCGGAGCGGAACGGCGCTGAGCCAGCCTTCCAACCGGTCGCCGGGAGCGAAGCCGCGAGGCGGCTGCACGAGCCGGCCGTCCGCGGCGATGAGGAGCAGCGTCGGCCGCTGGGGATCCGCGTTGACCAGGCGGGCGAGGGATCCGTCCGGGTCGCCGTAGCCGACGGCAAGCCCCCCCGCAGCCGCCGGCGAGCGGGTGAGATCATTCAACAACGGATTGTCAGCTCCCGGGGTGACCAGATAGGTGGGTACCGGGATGCCCTCGTTGGCCTGGCCCACGATTTCGTGTACCGCTCTCGCGCAGTCGCAGGATCCCGGGAGCAGCACGATCAGCGCCGGCCGAAGGTCCGTTGTGGCGCGCGACCCGCGCGTGGCGCTGAGCGGGAGGTCGGGCAGCAGGCCGCCGACAGTGCCCGGCCGGGCGGTCGTGGATGCGAGCGGAAGCGGACCGTTGGATGTGACCGGACGCGGGTGCGTCAGGATGAGCGGCACCATGGCGCCGAGCGCGCTGATGATTATCAGGAGTACGGCGATGATCACGCCGGGGACGGGGCGCGACCGGGCCGACGGCTGGTCGGCCGGGCCGGCCGGCATCCGACGCAGACCGGGAACAATCTTGCTCAGGAGCTCCCGGCGCTGGCGAGACCGCAGCTCGGCGTGGTAAATGGCGACATCCTCGGCCAGTTCACTGATGTCGTCGGGGATCTTGATGTTGATCGGCGGGATGTCGTCGCGAGGTCCGTTGCGGGGGTGGGAACGATGGTCGTCGTGGCTGGGCCCGTTGCCGTCGTCGTCCCCGGAGGCGGGCGGCGGCGGTGTGAGGTGCACCCCTCCATCGTGGCCGATGGACGGCCTATCTGCCGGGTGGTATAGGAAGCTAGGCGAAGTCATGGCTGGGACGTGGTGAAACGGAGGCATCCGGCCGCCACGACACCACGACCGTGCCAGAGGTCCATGTTGATCATCGGTGCCATGGGGGTAGCGAGGGGCACAGAAGGACATCCGGGCAGGCTGCTCGTGTCGGCGGCCTTTGCCCGTTTCGCCTGGTCCGGAGCGTCGCCGACCCACCGGCGACACGTCACCGAGGCGTGTTGGCGGGCCGATCGCGGCCTGCCTTACAAGCATGCGTCTGACCTGGGTCGATGCATGCGTGTTACTCTGGTGAAGGCGGAAGGGGCACTTGACACATGGCGTTCCAAGTCGGCGAGACCGTTGTTTACCCACATCACGGTGCTGCGCTCATCGACGCGATTGAAACACGCGTCATCAAGGGCGAGGAAAAGCTCTATCTTGTACTCAAGGTCGCTCAGGGTGACCTGACTGTGCGCGTCCCAGCGGACAACGTCGCGATGGTCGGCGTCCGTGATGTAGTCGGTCAGGATGGTCTCGAGCGCGTATTCGAGGTTCTACGGGCTCCGCACACTGAGGAGCCGACCAACTGGTCACGGCGGTACAAGGCGAATCTTGAGAAGCTCGCCTCCGGCGATGTGAACAAGGTCGCCGAGGTGGTTCGCGACCTCTGGCGTCGTGATCGCGAAAGGGGGCTGTCCGCGGGCGAGAAGCGCATGCTGAGCAAGGCGCGGCAGATCCTGGTCAGTGAGCTCGCACTCGCGGAAGGCACAAATGAGGACAAGGCCGAAGCCATGCTCGATGAGGTCCTGGCGGGTTAGTCGGCAGCAGGTAGCGCGGATATCCAGACGTGCCCGGTTTGTTTGAGACCTGTGCACATGTCTGACCGTGTAGCCGCGGTCGTTCCGGCAGCCGGCCGCGGCGAACGTCTTGGTGGGTCCGTACCCAAGGCACTTCGTGCGCTGGCCGGACGTTCACTCGTCCAGCATGCCGTCGATTTGTTGACGTCTGCGACTTTGGTGGACCAGGTGGTTGTCGCAGCTCCGGCCACAGAGCTGGAAACATTTGCGGCATTGCTCGGGCCCGGCGTGCGGGTGATAGCCGGCGGCGCGGAGCGCATCGATTCCGTTCGGGCGGCAATCGCCGTCCTTGATGAGACGGTGGGGGTTGTTCTGGTCCACGACGCGGCCCGCCCGTTGACACCCCCCGCGCTTGTCGATGCGGTCGCCGCCGCGGTGCTGGGCGGAGCACCGGCGGTGATCCCGGTGCTCGCGATCAACGACACGATCAAGCAGGTCGATGACGTGGGCAGGGTCGTGCGGACGGTTTCCCGTGATGTTCTGCGCGCCGTGCAGACGCCGCAGGGCTTCCGCAGGGATGTGCTCGACGAGGCCTACCGGCTCGGCGGGATGTCCGCTGACGGTGTGGCGATCACCGATGACGCGGGGCTGGTCGAAGCGCTCGGCGTCCCCGTGATGACTGTTCCCGGTGCGCCGGAGGCCTTCAAGGTGACTCGACCGGTTGATCTTCTCCTTGCCGAAGCGTTGCTGGCGCGTCGCGACTAAGAGCGCCCGGCAATAGGGGCGTGGATGAAGGAGCGGGGCCGGGGTGCGTAGATCGCGAGGCGGAGGAGGGAGGCACCCTGGTGTTGGGTGTCGACCGACGGAGCCGGGGTACCCCGTGCATCGCGCAGCGATGGATGGGGAGCGATGTGGCGAGGTGCGTGCCCCAGCCCCGCGACGCCGCGTCCCTATTGCCGATCGCTCTAAGAGGCGCCTGAAAATTTTGGTTCGATCAGCGAGCGGCGTCCAGCGCCCGGCTGCTCTGCCCGACTGACTGACCACGGTGCGGTGTCGCAGACAGCGCGCCGTATCACCATGCCAACGTGAATGTGCGAGGTGAGGAAGCTGTCCCTGGCCGGATTTCCCCGAGTGGGTGTCGGTGTGGACGTCCACCCGTTCGCAGCCGGCCGCCCATGCTGGGTGGCAGGTATTTTCTGGCCCGGCGAAACCGGCCTCGCCGGGCATTCGGACGGTGATGTCGCGGCTCATGCGTCCTGTGACGCGTTGCTGACCGCCTCGGGCTTGGGTGATCTCGGCTCGATCTTCGGTACCGGGCGGCCGGAATGGTCTGGGGCGTCAGGCGTTGCCCTGCTCACCGAGACGGCGAGGCTGCTGGGCGAGGCGGGCTGGGCGATCGGGAATGTCGCCGTGCAGATCGTGGGTAACCGGCCGCGGATGGCGCTGCGGCGTGCCGAGGCCCAGGAAGCCCTGAGCACCGCGGTCGGCGCGCCGGTGAGCGTGTCCGCCACCACCACCGACGGCCTCGGGCTCACCGGGCGGGGAGAAGGCCTCGCTGCCATCGCCACCGCGCTGGTCGCCCAGCGCTGATCGGTGGACGTGTCCGGCGGTCCGGTGGGACGTCTCATCCGTGCGGTCCGTCTTGCCTGCTTGGCATGATGACTGGCGGCGGTCACCGCGGATGAGAAGGTGAGAAAGCGACAGGACCCGGCGGAGGAGCCTGATGTCGGTGTATCTACCCGAAAAGGTCAAGGATCTCGCGGACGCCGCGACCTACGTGACGCTCGCCACGATCCGCCCGGACGGATCTCCGCGAATGACGGTGTTGTGGATCGCGCGTGATGGCGATGATCTGTTGTTGTCAACGGTGCGGGGTCGAGCCAAGGAACGTGACATCGCCCGCGATCCACGGGTGGGAATCATGTTTCTCGATCAGCGGGATCCCTACGGTTATGTCGAGATCCGTGGCCGGGCGACCCTGACCGAGGAGGGGGGTCGTGAGTTGATCGATGCTCTCGCGGTGCAGTACACCGGTGACGAGACCTACCAGTGGGACGGGCCGGATGCGGTGCGGGTGGTCATCCGCGTGACCCCCGAGCGGGTGTTCACCACCGCCTAGCGTCGATCTGGCCGGTGCTGGCCGGTGCTGGCCGGTGCTGGCCGGTGTTGCAGCCGGTGTTGCAGCCGGTGTTGCAGCCGGTGTTGCAGCCGGTGTTGCATCGGCGGAGTTCGATTTGCCCGGAATATTCCCCGTCGGACTTGTGGGTTGTTCGCGGAACCGAGCGGAGCTGTTGGCACGGGGCGTGGGCGTGCGAGCGGGGACCGCACCGTACGCTTGACAGATGGGACTCCACATCTACGACACGCGCACCCGGCGCACGCGGCCCTTCGAGCCGCTGCGCCCCGGTCATGTGGGCGTGTACGTCTGTGGGCCCACCGTCCAGTCCGCGCCACATGTCGGGCATGTGCGTACCGCGGTCGCGTTCGACGTCCTGCGCCGCTGGTTCACCGCGTCCGGGCTTGATGTGACCTTCGTTCAGAATGTCACCGACATCGACGACAAGATCATAATTAACGCGAACCGGGCCGGCGAGAGCGTGTGGGAGCTGGCCACCCGCCAGACCCGGGCCTTCGATGACGCATACCGTGCTCTCGGCGTGCTGCCGGCGACCATCCAGCCACGGGCGACCGGTCATATCCCGGAGATGATCACGCTCATCGCCAGGTTGGTGGATGTCGGCTGCGCCTACGCCGGTGGCGGGTCGGTGTGGTTCCGGGTCGGCCGCTTCGCGGGTTATGGAGAGTTGTCAAACCAGCGTCCGGATGCCATGCAGGCGTCAGCGGAGGGTGAACCGGGAAAGGCCGACCCTCGTGACTTCGCGCTGTGGAAGGGCGCGAAGCCGGGTGAGCCGTTCTGGGAGTCGCCCTGGGGACGCGGCCGTCCAGGCTGGCATATCGAGTGCTCCGCCATGGCGGGCAAGTATCTCGGTGAGATCTTCGATATCCACGGTGGCGGCCTTGACCTCGTGTTCCCACACCACGAGAACGAACGTGCCCAGTCGGTCTGCGCCATGGATCCAGGTGCCATGGATCCAGGTGCCGTGGACCCAGCCGGCACGGATCGAGCTGGCACGGATGCAGCCAGGCTGTCCGCTGCGGGAGGCGCGGCTGAGATGGCCCGCTACTGGATGCATGTCGGTCTGCTGACCACCGGCGGCACCAAGATGTCGAAGTCGCTGGGCAACTCGTTTCTGGTCGCCGATGCACTCGACGAGGTCAGACCGCAGGTACTGCGTTACCACCTCCTTGGCGCGCACTATCGCTCGTCCCTGGAATACAGCCCGGAGGGGCTGGTCGAGTCGGCCGCGGCCCACGACCGGATCGAGACGTTCGTCCGCAACGCCCTGGACATCCTGGGGGGGCCGGACGAGGCTGCGGCGCTTGCGGCTGAAACGGCCGGAACACTCGAAACACTCGAAACACTTAAAGCACTCGATCTTCGGGATGTGTCGGGCACTGACGCGGTCACCGGGGCCGGCCCGGTGGACGTGCTCACGATCGCAAGCCCCGCCCAGGCCTGGTGTGCCTTCGCAGCCGCTCTTGACGACGACCTCGCGGTCTCCCGGGCGCTGGCGGCCCTGTTCGGTGCTGTCGGGTGCGGGAACCAGGTGCTTTCCAAGACGCGCAGCCGGGAGCTCGCCGGCTGGGTGGATGTCGTCCGCAGGATGCTCGCGGTCCTCGGGCTTGATCCGGTCGGGCAGTGGCCCGCGGCCGGTTCCGAGCTGCGACCAGCGCTGAGCGGGGTGATGGAGATCGTCCTCGATCTGCGGTCGGCCGCGCGTGCCCGGCGAGACTACGTCGAGGCGGATGGGATCCGCACCCGGCTCGCCGCCGGCGGCATCCTGGTTGAGGACACCCCGGAGGGACAACGCTGGCATCTGGCGTGAGCCAGCGGTCGGCATCCTGCCTGAGCCACTGGCTCGGTGACCTGCCGGCTGGCGGTGCGTAGGAACCACGATCGCGCCGCCGGCGGCTCTGCGGCCTGGCGTCGGAAAGTCGCTACCTGGAGATCATGCGGATCGTGATCCGGGTCCAGGCACCGAGGTACACCCGGTCGCCGTTGTGCAGTGGTACCGGCTGGCCCGGCGGGATCGGATTCGGTTCGTCGTTGAGCCGGGTACCGTTCGTCGATCCCGGATCGTGTACGGCGTAGCCGCCGTCCGCCATCAGCTCCAGCATGGCGTGTGCGCGGGAGATACCCGGGTCCTCCGGCGTGCCGGACAGGTCGATCTCCGGATGGATGCCGCGGGACTCACTGCGTCGCCCGATCAGCAGTCGGGGGCCGCTGAGGGCGAAGACCCGCCGCGGGTAGACCGTCGGGAACGGAACGCGATGGTCGTCGCCGCTGTCGTAGTATTCGCGTTCGGCCTCGACGACCACGTCCCAGCCGGTCTGCACCGCGCCCCGGACCGGCGCGGCAGGGCGTTCCCGCAGGATGAGGTCGAAGCCGCACACCTCGCAGAATCGCGCGCCCGGCTCGTTTGGACGCTGGCAGTTCGGGCAGGCGGCGCCATAACCGTCGCCGGAGTCCAGGGGCACCCGTCCGGGCTGGTTGGGACGGGCCCGGTGGTAGTCCGGCGGTGCTGGCATCGGGCCCCGTGGAGCACCGGTCGCACGGTCCAGGCCGAATGGATCATCCCCACCACCACCCGGGCCGGTGTGACCGGGTGCGTACGGGTCTGCGCGGTCCCTGTCGTAGCCCCACGGCTCGCCTCTACGTGGTTCGTCACGTGGGTCGCGAGGTGGTTCGTCACGTGGGTCGCGATAGGGGGCCGCCGGGTAGCCGTTCGCGTCGTAGCCGCCGGGGGGGTAACCGGCTGGCGGGTAGGCATCCCGGCTGTACCCGTTCGGTGCGTAACCGTCCGGTGCGTACCCGTTCGGTGCGTAGCCGTCCGGTGCATAGCCGTCCGGTGGGTACCCGTCCGGTGCGTAGCCGTCCTGAGGGTAGCCATCCGCCGCGTAGCCGTTCGGGCGGTGTCCCTCCTGGGCGTAGCCGTCCCGATGGCGGTTCTCCGGGGCGTACCCGTCGGGGGGATAGCCGTTGGCGTCGTACCGCTCCGGTGCGTAGCCGTCCGGTGGGTACCCGTCCGGTGCGTAGCCCTCCGGTGGGTACCCGTCCCGGGGGTATGGCTCGGCCCCCGGCGGCCCACCATGGCCTGGCAGCGGTCGGGGCGCACCGCCCCGCTTGGCGTCCGGCGCACGCCGAATTCCCAGCGGGTCGACGGGGTCGACGCCGGATCGCCCCGTCCCGGACGGTCCCGTCCCGGACGGTCCTGTCCCGGACGGTCCTGTCCCGGACGGTCCTGTCCCGGACGGTTCCGCCGGCCGCCGACCGTACGAGTCCGCGGCGGACTGTGCCGGTTGCCGGGGTCGCTGGCGACCCGACCCGGTTCCGTCCTCCGGGGGGAGAACGTAGGGCTCCTGGCTGGCTACAATCCGCATACCGCACTGATCGCAGTAGTCGGGGGCCAGAGACAGGTGCCCATCTGGGCAGCGTGCACTCACCTGATCACCTGTTTACCCTGACGGTCTTGGTCGACTGGGTGTCAAGGACCATTTCGTCAATGGCGTCGACGTTCCGTTTCAGTCGAACCGTACCTGTGCTTGGGTCCTCGATGTCGACCACGTTCTGAAGTAGGTGGTATGTGGCTTCGTTGCCGGACTGATGGGCAAGCTGTGCGCTTCGGCCAAGTTTGATGGTAGCGGTTGCATCGTCGCCCTCGCGCCGGGCCTCGAGTCCTTCTTGGAGGAGGCGGGCAAGCTCGGCCTGGCCGGTGTAGTGGGCGACCGCCGGGGCGATCCGGGTAGAAAGATCGATATCGTTCGTCCAGATCGCGCGTACGAACGCCCGGGAGAGCACCTGATCGGAGACGACCACGTTGACCCGGGCTGCGAGCATCTCCACGTCGTCGTCCTGCGCCGGGACGGTTACGCACAGGTGGTAGTCGCGGGACTCGCTGCCCCAGGCGCCGGTCGGGTAGTCCGTGGTCCGTGCGTTCACCTGCACCGCGGTGGCGGTGAGCTCCTCGATCTGGGGCGCGACCTGCCGCAGGAAACGGACCGATGCGTCCCGCGGAGTCCACACCCGCAGTGAGACCCGGTCGACGGCGCGGTCCGTCGCTGTATCGATCATGGCTTGGAAGTCGGCGGCGAGATCCCGAGGATGGCGGATGGCGTCGACAGTGCCCAGCAGCGTCGTGGCGATCCGGCGCAGTTCGTCGACCCGCCAGTCGGCTCCAATGCCGCGGCAGTCGCACTGGAAGTGTCCGACACAGGCGGCCAGCGCGGCGTCGAACTCGGTCGAGCGCTCGCCGTTGCGTCCGTCGGTCAACAGGATCGCGTGGTGGATGGCGTTCGGGCGGGTGGCCATCAGTTCCCGGGTGCGTGCGAGCCAACGCCCGATTGCCGTGCCCCCGTCGGCATCAAGGCGGCCGACCGCGGTCTTTGCGGCTTCCCGGGTCCTGGCATTGGCCTGCGCAAGCTCGGGTCGCGCAGGGTAGACGGCCTCGGCGATACCCGACCCCCGCACGATCGCAAACCATACGCCGTCACGCAGGCCGTCAATCGCCGCCTTCGCGGCCCGGCGTGCTTCGACAAGCTTCATCGGGGGTGCGGCCATCGATCCCGAACAGTCCAGCATGATGACCTCGGCCAGTTCCGTGGACCCGCCCGGGCCTGGCGGATCAATCGAGCTGCCCGAGGCCTTGACGGTGATCACCGCGTGTACGTCGGTGCCGCCACGGCCGAGGTAGGCGTTCTGGAAGACCTCCAGCGCGAACGGCACCGTCATCGCAGCTCCCTTTCACGGGAGTGCCCATCCGAACGTGCCGCGTCGATGCGTGCCGTGTCGATGCGTGCGGCCACTACCGTGATGTTGTCGTGGCCGCCGTGGTCGATCGCATGCCTGGTGAGGTGGCGGCCAACCATGATTGCCGGAGCGTCCGGCGGGAGCTCGCCGACCACCGCGGCCAGGTCCTCGGCCCGGGACAGGTAGTTCCACAGCCCGTCGGTACAAACGAGCACGGTGGCGGGCAACGCCAGCGGAAACACCCGGATGTGCGCGGTTACGTCCCCGGCGTCGGCGCCGAGCCAGCGGGTGAGCGTATGTGCCCGGGGGTCGGTCTCGACCGCGGCGGCGGGAATCAGGCCCGCGCGCGCAGCCTCGGCCGCCCATGTGTCGTCCTCACTCAGCCGTTCGACGCGGCCTGGACCGAGCAGGTACACCCGACTGTCCCCGATCCAGCCCACGGTGACGCTGCCGCCTCCGTCGCGGGTACGGGTGATCACGGCGGCGGCAAACGTGCACGACGGTGAGATGCGTCCATCGACGATCGGCGCCAGGACCACCGCAGCCTGCGCGGCCGCGACCGCGGCGTGGATCGCGTTTTCGGCATCGCGCTGGGAGAAGTCATCCTGAGGGACGTCGTGGTGAGAAAAATCATCCTTTGTGAAGTCGGCCTCGGAGAAGTCGTCCGCTACGACCCTGGGCGGCGTCGGGGGAATGTCGGACGCCGGCCACTGGAGGTCGTCGGAGCCGTAACCGCCGTAGGGGTCACGGTAGCCGGGCCGGTCCTCGTCCTCGCCGATGTCGCCGTAGCCGAAGGGGCCCGGGAACCCGTCCGATCGCTGGGGCCCCGTCGCGGCCGGCCGGTCGGCCCGGGGTGGCAGGTCGGCCTGGTGCGGCTGATTGGCCTGGTGCGGCTGGCCGCGCGCGGCGTACGAGCTGCGGACGGCCTCGGCAAGGACCATGGCTGCGGCGGCAGCCGCCGCCTGCGCCGCCGGGCCGGACCCGGGCGTGCTCGACACGCCGTCGCAGACCACCCCGATCAGAGTGGAGCCGACCATGGCGACACCCATGGCGTCCTCGTTGGTGGTGTGCCGGACACCCCGGTCACAGACACCGGCAACCGGGCCGAGGTCGATCTCGCGGTGGTCTGCGTCGCCAGTCGTCAGTGGTCTCTCGCCTCGCAGCGGAGTTCCACAGGCTTCGCAGAAGCGATCATCCGAGTATGCCGGACTCGTGCACACCGGGCAATGCCCCCCGTTCTGGTCGATCCCGTCCCATCCCTTCTCCGGAGCGCGGCCCGCATGACCCGCCCGGTCTCCATGGCCGTTGCGGTGGGTAGCGCCGCGTCCGGTCACGCACATAACATGATCACACCAACGTCCGTGGCCGGACGCGGTTCGCCGCGTCGATCATGGCGATGCGCCGTGGTCGGGTCGCGGCGAGCCGGGCCAGGTCGCGATGCACCTGTTCCAGACCGAACCGCACGTCTCGGACGTGCAGTGACCTTCCCACGACGACGACGTCGTCGCCAGGCTGCAGTGTGCCTGCCGCCAGCCCCGCGAGCGCCGTTTCCAGGATCGCCAGCGCGAGCTCCGCCCGCGCCGGCGGATCGGCGGGCAGGGCATTGAGGAGCAGGGACGCCCGCGCGAGGTCAGCCCGTCCGGGCTGGGCACCGGGGTCCACCATCGTCTGGATGACGCGGATCTGGGCGGGCAGGTATGCCGCGGACGTCCGTGGCACCCGCGACCAGGCCTCGATCGCACCGGGCAGGTCCCCGGCACGAGCCCGGACCCGGGCGAGACCGAACGCGGCGGAGGTGAACGACGGGTCGGTCCGGGAGACGACATCGAACATGCGCGCGGACGTCGTCGGGTCGATCGTCTCGGTCGCGAGGGCGAGCGCGAGCTTGGGGGCCAGCTCGCCGGGTACGGCTCCATAGACCCGGTCGAAGCAGGCGCGGGCCGCGTCGCTCCGGCCGGCGGCGAGAGCGAGCAGCCCTCGGTACCAGTCGGTGCGCCACTGGTAGGGGTCCTCCTGCGCGACGGCCGCGAGCAGTGCCTCCGCGCGATCATCTCGGCCGGCCTCCAGCCAGGCGCGGGCCAGTCGCAGCCGGGTCTGCGGCGTCGGCGAGCCGATCGCCGACAGCAGCTCGGTCAGTGCGTCGGGCGCCACGTCGGGGAGCGCGGCCAGGGTGGCGCCGGCCGGATCATCCGGGTCGGGGCCGCAGGCGGGCAGGACCAGCCACGGCGGTCCGGCGACGCTGCCGTCCGGGTCCTGCCCGGTCAGGTGTGCATCCGAGGAGAACAGCCGGCTCGGAGCGGGATTCGCCCGTCCGTCGTCGATCGCGACGATCTCTCGGAGGATCTTGAGTAGCTCGTCGAACATCTCGTCCGCCCCGGCGAACCGGGCATCGGGATCGATCTCGGTCGCCCGCAGGAGGAACCGGTACAGCGAGTCGTGCTGGACGAGTACCTCGTGCTCGTGCTGCGGGGGCATCGTGACGGCATAGGTGGTGGTGTTGCCCCGGAAGTTCAGGATCAGGGCCGCCAGCGACCGGCCGATCGTGAACAGATCCGAGGCGATCGACGGCCCCAGTTCGGCGACTTCGGGCGCCTGGTAACCAGGGGTCGCGTACGACGGGCCGAGGTCGTCGATGCGCTGCACCGCGCCGAGGTCGATGAGCTTGAGCGAGTCGCCGGACAGCATCACATTGTCGGGTTTGAAGTCGCAGTAGACCAGGCCCTGGCGGTGCAGGTAGCTGAACGCCGGCAGGATCGCCAGGATGTAGGCGACTGCCTGGGTCACCGGCAGCGGGTCGGGCCGCCCGCCGGCGGCGTCCCGACGCTGTTTGAGGAGCTTGAGCAGTGACATCCCGCCGATGTACTCCATGACGATGTAGCCGGTGCCCTGCCATTCGGTGAAGCTGAAGATCTTCACGATGTTCGGATGGTCGACCGCGGCCAGGTACTGCCGTTCGGCGATGGCCGCGGCCATCGCCTGCGGATCATGGGTGTTGAGCAGGCCCTTGAGCACCACCCAGAAGTTTTCGGCGACGTTGCGGTCACGAGCCAGGTACACCCAGCCCTGCCCGCCGAACGCCAGGCATCCGACGATCTCGTACTGGCCGACGACGTCGTGTGGTTTGAGTTTGGGCACGAAGGAGAACGGTTGCCCGCATGTCGGGCAGAAGCCCTCAAGCCGGCCGGGGATGTCACCGCGGGTCTGTCCGACCGGTTCGCTGCAGCCGGCGCACCGTCGGCTGCCCTCCGGGACCTCGGGATCGGTCAGCACCATCGTCGGCGGGTCCGCAATCGGGACGTCGGCGACGGTGACGATGCCCACGCCGAGCTGACCGCGCGACGGCGTTGGCGTGGACGGTCGGGAGCGCCGTTGGCGGGCCGGCCCGGAGGATCGGGCGCCGCTCGACCCGGGCTGTTCTGTCGATGGGATGCCTGCCGCCGGCGGGAATCCGCAGACGTCGCAGTAGCCGTCCTCGATGGCGCCGTCGCAGCCCGCTCGCGCGCAGGAATCGCCGTCGCCGGTTGGCGCGCCGCCCGTGCCAGCCGGCCCACCGTGGGTCTGGGAGGTGCTCATGTCCGGTCGGTCTCCCGTCCCCGGTCCGGACGAGCACCGACCGGGTCCGCCTCTACCTCTACCTCTACCTCTGCCTCTGCCTCCGGTACGGGGTCGCCGTCGCCCGCCGCGGCTCGCCGGTCCACGGCCGCGCCGAATGCCCGCACCAGCGCGGTGGCCCGGTCGAGATCGGTCGGCGCCGTGTACAGCACCGAGCGGGCATGGCGGTAGGCCTGGGCAAGGTCGGGGTCTTCCACGACACCCAGGCCGGCCGCCTTGGCGTGCCAGCCGCCGAGCAACCCACGCAGGTCGTCGCGGGTCTGCAGGGGCGCCGCACTGCGGTCGGCGAACCGGCGGGCCGAGATCAGCGTGGCGTCGGCGAGTTCCCGCCAGCGGTCCAGACCCCGGCTCGCTTCCTTCCACCGGCCCGCTGCGGCTGCGGCCGTCAACCGGTCGAGCCAGGTACGCAGGCCGTGCCGCTCGTCATCAAGAACGCCGGCGGGCATGCGCGGCAGCTGTGTCGCAGGGAGCAGGATGCGGCTGCGGGCACGGTCGGCGTCCGTGGCCGCCCGGTCGATGAGGGCGGCGATGCGTTCGAGCAGCGCTGCCGCTACCCGCAGGGCCTGGGGCAGGGTGTCGTGCCGCCGGGCCAGTTCATCGAGGCCAGCCTGCGCGGTGCTCACCGCCGCTTCAAGGCGGGTCACCAAGCTGTCCGGAACGGCCAGCGGATCGGCGGCGGTCAGGTCCGAAAGCTCGGCCAGCAGGCGACGGGCGACGGTGCGGCCGGCATCGTCACCCAGTCGTAGGCGGGCGGCCAGCTCGTCGGCGGTGGCGAGTTGCCCTTCTGTCGCGCTGAGGATCGCCAGTAGCCTGCTCCACGCGGCGAGGATCTCGTCGATGGTGGCGCGGACCGAGCCAAGCGCCGCATCGGTACGATCCGCCAACTCCGTCGGGCGGATGCCGACCGCGGGTGGTGGGCTCCCGGCGGGTGCTCCCGGCAGCACGGGGACCGCGGTCGGGCCGTGCAGCAACGCGTCCAGCTCGGCTGTTACGCGGGCGTCCACCCGAACCTTGTCCCCACGTACGGCGCGTGCCGCCGTCAGCAACTCGGTGAGGGTCCGGTAGCAGTTCCAGGCGTCCGCGAGCGCGGCCAGCGCGGTGGTGGCCCGCTCGCACGTGGCGCCGGTGAGGCGTTCCGGGTCGATCAGGGCACGGCCGGGAGTGCTCTCCAGCTCCATCAGGATGGCCGCCTGGGCGGCGACCGCCGCTGACAGCCGGGCCAGCGTGGCGTCGATCTGTTCCAGGGTTGGCGCGACCATGGTGATCAACCCTGATATTCCGGAACGGGTGGTGCGGGCACCGGTTCCGTGCCGGGCCCGGTGAGCCAGCGCCGGTAGATCTCCGTCCACCGGCCGTTCTTCTCGATCGTTTCCAGGGCACCGTTGAGGAACCGGGTGAAGTCCGGGTGATCCTTGTTGACGGCCATGCCGTGCGGCTCGTCGGTGAACCGTGGGCCGACGATCATCGTGTAGGGGTCCTGGTCGACTATTCCGGTCAGGATTCCGTCGTCGGTCGATATCCCGTCGACCACGCCCTGTTGGAGCGCGACCAGGCAGTCCGCGACATTTGTGACGGGGTAGGGGATCGGTGCCGGGGATACGGTGGCAATGGCCTGGATGGAGGTCGTCCGGGCAGCCGCACACACCTTCCTGCCGGCCAGATCCTCGATTCTCCTGAAGCCCGAATCCCGACGGACGAGCACCCGCTGCCCGGAATCGTAGTAGACAGCGGAAAAGTCGACATCCCGTCGCCGGTCACAGGTGATGGTCATGGTGGCGATCGCGATGTCGATCAGGCCGTGCTGGACGGCGGGGATGCGTTCGGCGTTGGTGATCGCCCGAAACCGGATCTTCGGGTTACCGGGTCCGAAGATCGCCGCGGCCATCTCCTTCGCCATGTCGACGTCGAAGCCCTCGAGCTGGTTTGTCTGGGGGTTGACGATTCCGAACGGTGGAACGTCTGGAATGACGCCCACGACCAGATAGCCACGATCCTGGATCGTCCTCATGAAGGAACCCGCCGGCATGTCGCCCGGGGCGGGCATCGGATCGGGTGGGACGAGGCTCGCCCGCGGGTTCCCGCAGCCTTGTGTGGGTGCCGTGGTCGTACCGGCTAGCACGGCCGCTGCGGTGGCCGGTGGCAGTGGTTCTGCGTCGGTGGGTAGCGGACTGTGGGTCGTGCCGCACGCCGCCGTGGCTGCGAGGATGACGGCGCCGATCACCGTGGCCACGGTGGCCCTGGTGATCCGGCGACCGGCGGGACGGGTGGTCATCGGTACTCGTCGATGCGCCGTTGCATGCCGGCCAGGCTGAGGCCGGCGGCGGCGACCATGGTCACAACCGCCACCGCGAGCAGGACGGACAGCGGCTCGCCCGCGTCGGACACCTGCCGGGAGAACCGTGCCTGGCTGGCCGTAACGGCCGCGTCAACCTTCTGATCGAAGGTGTCGAACGCCGCGGTACCCGCGCCGAGGGAGATCTTCCCCGCCGCGGTGAAGTCACCGGTGTCGGCGAGCAGCGCCGTGACCTGCTGATGTGCGGCAAGCCATACCCGCAGGTCGGCGTCGAGGCCCGTGCGGGTAGCGGTGTCCGGCCCGTCGACGCGCAGCGCGGCGCTCAGCGAGCCGCCGGCGAGGGGGCCGCCGTTCACCGCGAAGCCGAGCCGGGTGACCGCGACGGTGAAGTCGGTGTCGAAACGCGTGCCGTTACCACGGGCGATGAGCGACTGGTTTTCGTCCACGCGGGCTCGCAGGGCCAGTACCTTGGACTGGGCCAGCAGGGTCATGGGCACGAATCCCGAATCATGGGCGGCGCTGAGCCGCTGTTGTTGGACGGAGAACGCCGCGGCCGTCCAACAGAGGCTGAACAGCACGGCGAAGGTCGCCGTCACAAGGGGAATGTTGAGAACCCGGTTGGTTCGCCGGTACAGCATTATCTGGGTGCTGACAAGACCGCCGGCGGCGAGGATGAACACCGCCGAGAGCAGGATCTCGCGTGGTCCGCTCGTCGCATCGGCGTAGGCCTTGTCGAGGCTGTCGGCATTCAGTGTGATGAGGCGATCGGTTGCCGGCAGTATTGTTTCCTGGACGAGTTGGGACCCTTGGCGCAGGTAGGCGGCACCGACCACGTTGCCCACCCGATTGTTGGCATGGGCCCGTTCGATGAGCCCGGTGTACACCGGAATCTTCTCGGCCAGGACGGCTAATGGTTCGGCGGCCGCGGCCTGGGTGTTGAGACGGGTCAGGCTCGCCACGGCGTCCGTCGCGGTGGTGATGCTGGTGTTGTAGGCCGCGAGCTGGTCAGCGGGTTCGGCGCCACCGGCGAGGAAAGAGGCGGCGGCGGTGGCGTCGGCCTCGGACAACGCCGCGTGTGCCCGCTGTGCTGTGACGATCGAGGGACCCGCATCGTTCCTGATGGTGTCGAGCGTCCTGATCCGACCGGCGATGGTCGAGACGGACACCAGCGCAAGCACGGCGAGTGCGCCGACGATGGCGATCGAGTACAGCCGGAGCCGGCCGGGCGTGGTGGCCGTCGCCGCCTGAGCCCGGTGTAACAGGCGGCCCGCCAGGCGCAGCATCCGATGGCCCTTGTCAGGCAGCCGCAGGCTCCGGTCGGCGATGCTTGGATCGACGGCGGTGCGTGCTCCAGCGGATGCCGCCAGAGGTGTGTTCGCCGTCACGGTTTGACCATAGTGCGGTTGCCGTCGGCGGCGAGCTGTCAGCCAGCACAGGCTCCTGTCAGCTTGTGGACAGGCCAGTGTTCGAGCCCCGGCCGAGCGAGCCCCTGCCGAGCGAGCGCAGGCCGATCGATCATCGGGGACGGCGACCCGCCATCGAGCGGGTGGACCGTATACCGTGTGACGATGCTTTCTGACGCCTCCGGGGCGCGCGCTGGTGGAGTTCGCTGATGGCCGGCCAGCAGCGGCGAGGCGGCGGTGGTGTCGCGCGTGGCGGCCAGGGCGGTCGCGCGGCCAAGGGGAGCTCGCATCGCAAGGGCGCAGCGGCAGGCAGCGGTGGTCAGGGTAGGAAGAGCCTGCAGGGACACGGCGCCACGCCGCCGGCCGAGATGCGTCCAGGCCACCCGGCCCAGCGCCGGGCTGCCGTGATCGCGGCGGCCGGGACACGGAGTACGGCCGGGACACGGAGTACGGACGGTTCCCGGAGTACGGACAACACCGGGCGAGGCGGCAGTGCTGGTGGGCCTGCCCGCAGCGGACCACATCGGGCCGGAGCGACTCGCTCCGGTCGGCCCGGCCGTCCGGAGCGGGACGGTCGCGGTGACCCGGACGAGTTGGTAGTCGGCCGGAATGCGGTGGTGGAGGCGCTACGGGCCGGTGTCCCCGCGTCCACACTGCTGATCGCCGCTGGCACCGAGTACGACGAACGTCTTGATGAGGCCCGCCGGCTCGCTCCCCGTGCCGGTGTGGCCGTCGCGGACGTCGCCCGAGCCGAGCTGGACCGGCTGTGTGGTGCGGCACCGCATCAGGGGCTGGCACTGTCGGTGCCGCCGTTCCGGTATGCCCATCCTGATGATCTTCTGGCCCGTGCGCAGGCGGCGCCGCCAGGACTACTGGTGGCATTGGACGGGGTCACCGACCCGCGTAATCTCGGCGCGGTGATCAGATCGGCGGCGGCGTTCGGCGCGCACGGTGTGGTTGTCCCCGAGCGGCGGGCTGCCGGTGTGACGGCGGCGGCGTGGAAGACGTCGGCGGGTGCCGCGGCCCGGTTGCCGGTGGCGCGGGCAACGAACCTGGTTCGGGCGTTGACGGCTTGGGCGGAGGCCGGCATCTTCGTCGTCGGGCTGGCCGCGGACGGCGAGATCAGCCTGGATGACCTGGAGATGATCTCCGACCCGCTGGTCCTGGTAGTCGGTTCAGAGGGACGCGGTCTGTCACGGCTGGTCGGGGAGCGTTGCGATCTGACGGTACGGATCCCGATGGTCGGTGCTGTCGAGTCGCTCAACGCCGGAGTCGCCACCGGTGTGGTGCTTGCGGAGATTGCCCGCCGTCGTCGGGTCGACGGGCAGCGGTAGTCGACCGGTAGCGGTAGTCGGCCGGTAGCGGTAACCGCTACCGGACCTGCTCGGACAACCGCGGTGCGGCGGTGGCCACGGATTGCCCGGTCTCGTCGTCGAGAATGGCGACGGACCGTTCGAGCAGGGATCGGAACTCCTCCAACTCGCCAGGGGAGAACACGTCGGCGAGGCGCTGCTCCACCGCCAGCGCGAGCGCGTCGGCCCGCCGCAGCAGTGCCAGACCGGTCGGCGTCAGCCGGCTTTGAAACACCTTCGCATGGACGTCGGACTGCTCACGTATGATCAGCCCCTTGGCCTCGAGCGTGAGCAGCAGGCTGGCCATCGACTGGGGTGTGACCATGCACCTGCGGGCGAGCTGAGCGCCGGAAAGACCCGGTGACCCGGCAAGGGTGAACAGGGCGGTGTACTGCGGGACGGAAAGCCCGACATCACGCAGGGCCCGGGTCTTCTCGCGGATGAGCGCCTGTTCTGCCCGCTTGATCGAATGTCCGAGCCGGGCCACGGCGGAGGGAAGTGGTTCGTCCCACGCCATTTCGAGCTCCCCCTCTTTCTGTACCGCGTCTCCCGTATGCCGCCTGGCCGGCACGAAATGTTCCGGATGGTGACTCTGGGTATTTAAGGCCCTCGTGTCGCGAGAAGATTCCTGATCGCGTCGCCTCTGGTTGGCGGGCAACTCTTCGACTCTATTGCGATCGCGGATTCCCGGCCGGCCGTGTCGGGTCCACCCGTTTCCGTGGTTGGTGCGTGGATGTGGTGATGGGTCAGACCGGCTTCCCCCGCCGTCTCGGCGGTGCGGTAAGAGCCGTACACGCGCTTCCTTCGGCGGTGTCGTCAGCCACTGTTCGAGCTGCTTTGTCGGCGGGCGCGAAAGCCCAATCTACAACGAATATCGGTGTGGGTGGATTCACATGGCGTGGGCGCTCTCACAAGAAGCCCACGGTGACAAGTAGGTACCCCCTGCCGCCCGTTAGCATGGCCTTTTACGCTTCAGCGAGGAGGCGGCCACATGGGTATGACCACACCCCGGGCTGGGTACGGG
>NZ_CAUVXL010000261.1:0-6331 GCF_963555915.1 Protofrankia sp. Cas4 | reverse complement strand
GAGCGCGGCAGACGTCGCCTGTTTCGAAAGCTCGGCCTTCGCGAGATCGATCTCCTGCCGGACGAGCAGCGACAGGTCTCGTACCGCGAGCCCGACGAGCTCACCGAGCGTCGTTTCCCGGGTGGCTGGTCGGTTCTGCGTTGGAGTCGACACCGTTGGTCCTCCTTCTGGCGGCCCTGGAGCCTCGGGCGCGCGATACGATTCCTGACCGCATGCCTCGGCCCACCGGGCACGGGTTGCCCGTCGCAGCGGTGACTACCGGTCGTACAGGTCGCGGCACGAGGCAGCGCCCGATACCGTCCAGGTCACCAGATGGTGCCCGATCGGCGACAGTCAACACATCCGCAACGCTCGTCCACGGTTGTTGTGCACGCGTTTGAAGCCCACCTCGGCGGCCCGCAACTCCCCCGCGTTCGTCCAGTCCTCGGGCCGCCGGCGGCGCGAAAACCATGATCATGTCATCCTTTGATCGGGTGGGGTACGACAATCCCGTATCACCCGCCGCGGACCCCTCTTGCGAAGTGTCCCGCGTCCAGAGCTTGTCCGCCGCCCAGACGCGCTGTGATGCGCATACCTGGCCGGTCCGGGCAATTTCTCCCGGACCTTCGGACGCCGCCAGTGTGACAGATGGACCGTGACGAGATTGCGTTCGCCCGCTTGCGCAACGGTCACCGGATGTCCACCGCATCGACCACCGACCATGGGCCTTCCCACCCAGCCGGAGACCCACCGTGCCTGCCATGGCCCTGCTGCTCATCCATGGGGCGGGCGCCATCCACGGGGCGGGTAGGCGGTAGCGTACCGGCAATGACCGCCGTAGTCGGGCCGGACCCCGTGGCCCGCCTCGCCGCCCTGCCAGGCGTCACCGACGCGGTCACCGCCGCCCGAACGTCCGTGGACACCCTGTTACGGCACCGGGTCATGCGCCGCGACAGCGCCAAGGTGACAGCCGAGGCATCGTTGCGCACCGCGCGCGCATCAGCAGCGCTGGACGGTCACGACATCGATCTGGACGATCTGCGCGAACACCTTGGCCACGATCGCCGGCTTGCGACCGGCGACAGCGACAGCGACGCGCTCAGGGTGACGCTCGGCACGGTCCGGCTCCACGCGGAGCTGGGGACGCTTCGCGACACCTGGGATCGGGCACCCCGCCAGGCACTCGCCCGGATGCACGTCCTCGTCGCGCGCGGCCTGGTCGCCGACGCTGACCTCGGACGCCCACGAGTAGCAGGCAGCCACACCGACCCGACGGATCCCCTCGGCCTCGGCCCGACACCGACACCCGCCGAAGCCACCGCCCGGCTGGACGGGCTCACACAGCTGCTGCTGACCAGGACGTCCGCACCGGCGATCATCATGGCTGCGATCGTCGAGGGCGAACTGCTGGCCATCCGCCCGTTCGGTGCCTTCGACGGGATCATCGCCCGGGGGGCCGGCCGGCTGGTACTCATCAGCCGGGGCCTGGACCCCAAGGCCGTGACCGCCACGGATGTCGGGCACGTCGAAGCCGCGCAGATCCCCGGCGGGCAGACGTGCACCGACGGCGCCACAGGTAGCTATGCCGCGGCGGTCCGCGCCTACATCGGAACGGGCGCCCAGGGCGTCGGTCAATGGATCATCCACTATGCACGGGCCGTGGAGCTGGGTGCCCGCGAGTCCCTCGCCATCTGCGAGGCCATCACCCGCGCCAGCTGAGGCGCGCCAGCCAGTCGACCATCAGTCATCCAGGCACACCGCGGCCGCGCCCGGATGACGGTTTCGCCAGCCATGGAAAGGGTACGCATCGGCAGTGTCGAGCGAGCCCACCGCACCCTCGTCCGGCAATCGTGGGATCCCTGGCGGTTGACGGCGAGATCCCACGGACGGCTCCCGCGACGCCCCCCAAACGGGAGCCGTCCCCCGGTCGCCGGGCACCTCTTTTCCAGGCGCCTCCCTTCCAGGCGCCTCCCTTCCAGGCACCTCGTGCCGGACCCTGCTTTGCCGTACCCTGCTTTGCGGTACCACACGTGCCGGGCACTCCAAGTCGGTATAAATCTTAATTAGACCATATATGGGGCTTGTGGAGGGAAAATCCTCCACAAGCCCCATATGCGTCATGGTGAGCTTCCGTCCCCATCCCCGACGACGGAAGGGCCCTGCCATGACGTCCGCACCGCCCGTTCTCGCCCTCGCTGTACCCGAGCCCCAACCGAGCCTCCGGCCGCTGACCATCACCGATGATCCACAGCTGCTCGACGACATCCTCCGGCTCGCCGCGGCTGCCGGCGTCACCGTGAACGCCGTAGTCGACGCCCACCTCGCCCGCAGGTACTGGAACAACGCCCCGCTCGTCGTCGTCGGCACCGACCGGGTGGCGTCGTGCGTGGCCGCCGGCCTGCCACGGCGTCCGGGCGTGGTCCTACTGAGCTCCGACCTCGACGACGGCGGCGTATGGGAGGCGGCGGTACGTCTCGGCGCCGAGCATGTGGCCTTCCTGCCGGACGCGGAAAACTGGCTTGTCGAGGTATTGGCCACCGCCACCGAACCGGACCAGCGCCGCGCCACCATCGTGGGCGTGATCGGTGGGCGAGGCGGTGCAGGGGCCACCAGTCTCGCGATCGCGTTGACCCTGGCGTCCGTGCGCCGGGAGCTCCATACCGTGCTGGTGGACGCCGACCCGCTCGGCGGGGGGATCGACCTTGCTCTCGGGATTGAAGATCGACCAGGCATGCGCTGGCCGGACCTCGCAGCAGCCCGCGGGCGAACGTCCCGCCGGGTGCTGGCCGAGTCGCTGCCCTGTCTCGGGGACCTTGCCGTGCTGTCCTGGGACAGAACCAGCCCGACCGCGATCCCGCCGGCCGTCATGAGTGCGATGCTGACCAGTGTCCGGCGCGGTAAGGATCTGCTCGTCGTCGATCTTCCCCGGTTTCCCGACCAGGCCGCCGCCATGGCGATGCACGTGGCAGAAATGATCATTGTGGTCGTTCCGGCCGAGGTCCGCGCCATCGCCGCCGCCGGCCGGATCTGCGACACCGCGAACCGGCACTGTTCGGACGTCCGTATTGTCGTGCGGCTCCCGGGCCCGGCCCGGCTGGATGCCGAGGCGGTCTCGGATGCGCTCGCGCTGCCGGTTGCCGGGGTGCTGAGGCACGATTCGGGCCTCGCGACCGGACTGGAACGGGGAGAACCGCCGGGTAGCCGCCGCCGGAGCTCGCTGGCCCGGGTCAGTGGGCGGATCCTCGACGATCTGGATCTGGCGCACGCGGACGTGGCCGCATGAGCACGTATCCGGCCGGCAGCCCGAGCGTGGGGGCCACGCCGGGTCATCCGGTCCACGACATCGCGGTCGAACGAACCGGAGCAGATCACGTCCGACGCGCACCGGGCACGACGGCTGCCTGCGGTGTGACGGACGGGACACAGCCGGACGAGGCGCTCCTTGCCGGCATTCGGCGAAGGCTGGCAAGCGCGGACGGAACGCTGACGTCCTCGCGCATCGCCATGGCGGTCCGGGCGGAAACCGGACCGGTCGACAGCGGCTCGCTCGCGCTACACCGGTCGCTCCAGTCGGAGCTTGTCGGTGCCGGGCCACTCGAGCCACTGCTCGCAGACCCGTCCATAACCGATATTCTGGTCAATGGGCCAGACGAGGTCTGGATAGATCGAGGCGTCGGTCTCGAGCGGTGCGCCGTCACCTTTGCCGACCATGACGCAGTACGTCGCCTCGCGGTCCGGCTGGCCGCGGCAACCGGGCGGCGCCTTGACGCGGCGACCCCGTTCGCCGACGCGAGGCTCGGTGACGGCACCCGCCTGCACGCGGTGCTCGCACCGGTCTCGGTAGCAGGGACGTGTCTGTCGCTGCGGATCCCCAGGCGGCGACCCTTCACACTGGGCGACCTTGTTACGACCGGGACGATACAACCCGCCATGGCGGAGGTCCTGGACGCGCTTGTCCGCGCTCGCCTGGCAACACTGGTCACGGGCGGAACGGGTTCAGGAAAGACCACCTTGTTGGCCGCGCTTCTGGGTCGGGTCGACCCGGGCGAACGTGTCGTGGTCATTGAGGACACCGTGGAACTCGTCGTCGATCTCGCCCACGTCGTGCGGCTGGAGTCCCGTCCACCCAACATCGAGGGTGCCGGCGGGATCGATATGAGCGATCTGGTTCGTCAGGCATTGCGGATGCGACCTGACCGAATCGTCGTGGGTGAGGTCCGCGGCGCCGAAGTCGTGGACCTTCTGGTCGCGCTCAACACGGGCCACGAAGGGGGCCTGAGCACCATCCATGCTAATACGCCGGCGGACGTCCCAGCGCGGCTGGAGGCTCTCGCCGCGCTTGCCGGGCTGGACCGCGCGGCCCTGCACAGCCAACTTGCCTCGGCGGTACAGGCTGTCGTTCATATCAGCCGAGATCGTGATGGAATGCGCAGACTTACTGAAATCGGCGTACTGCATCGCGACCAGAGCGGGCTCGTCCGCGTCCTGGGCGCCCTGCGTATACGCCAGCATCACCTCACCCCACCCAACCCCGAACGCGGGGCAACAGCCAGCGTGGTTGTGGCCGGAGCGGGCGCCCTCGTCCTTGATCGACTACTCGCCGAACGCGGCGGTCCACGTCCCGGCATGCTTCGTGAAAGTGCCCCGGGCAGCCAGCGATGCTGATGCTGATGCTGGCCACCGTCTGCGCGGCCACTGCCGCCGCGCTCGCCTCGGGACCGATCGGACGGCGTCCGCCGCACGTTCGGGTGGCGACGACGAGACCACCGGCGACCAGGCGGTCCGGCAGGGACGTGAATGACCTACCGGAACCGCCAGCAGCCCGTACCTGGGCACCACCGGCGATCGTGGCCGCCGCGGCAGCACTCAGCGGCGCCTGTTTCGGGCCGGTAGTGGCCTGCGTCACCGTCGTCGGCGCTGTGACAGCGCAGCGAGCCATGCGACGCGCCGCGGCACGACGCTGGCACGACGCTCAGCGTGCCGACGCACAGGAGGTGCTCGCCGCCCTCGCCACCGAACTTGAGGCGGGCCGAAGCCCGTCGCAAGCGCTGCGCACAGCCGTCGAAGACCTCGGTAACGAGACGGATCGGCCGCGCTTTGGCCAGAGTCCGCCGCGCCGCGGTACCCGTGTGAGCGACTCTCGGGCATTGCGCACCGGGCTTGCCCACCGGCTAGACCCGGCGGCCACGCTGGAGCGTTGCCAAGCGCCAACCTTGCGCCAGCTCGCGGCCGCCTGGCGGGTGAGCCAGATCGCCGGTATTCCACTTGCTCCGATGGCGAGCAGACTCGCCGCGGTGGTCCGGGCCGAGCAGGAGAAGGACGGCGAGGTATCCGCAGCCCTCGCCGGACCGCGCGCATCAGGACGGCTGATCGCCGCCTTGCCTCTTGCCGGGATCGGGCTCGGCATCCTCATCGGCGCGTCCCCATTGGATGTCCTGCTCGGCACCCCGGTCGGAACAATCTGTCTCGCGGTTGGCGCAATGCTCGATCTCGCCGGCCTGGCATGGATCAACAGACTCACCGAGACGGCTCGATCGCGGGGAGAGACCGGCCGGTACCGCTACGACGCCCAGCCGATGGTGGCGGTGGCACTGTGACCGGGCCGCCGCAGTGGGCAATGCTTCTCGCCGCGGCTACAAGCATGGCATCGGCGTCGTGGCTGGCCGGAATCACAACGCTCTGCGATCAGGTTCGGCGCCGGGCAGGCTCGCTCACCCCGCCGACCCGGGCCGACATCACGCCGACGCGACCACACCTGACCAGGCACATGTCGAAGGGCCGCAACGATGGGGCGCAGGACCACGGCAGCGAAAGCAGCCGCCGCTCGAGCGCCCGTTGGGCAAACCGTTGGAGCCACGGTTCGAGCGGCGGTCCGCACCCCACCGCGGACCGCCGCTCGGTGCTTCGGCGGATCGCTCTTGGCACCGCAGCCGGGCTCGGTCCATTCGTAGTGTTCGGTGGTCCCGCGGGCATCGTCATCGGCCTCTTTCTCGGCGTGGCCGCGGTCCGCCTGTTGGCTGGTGTGCCCGAGCGCAATACCCGGCGCCGCCACGAACGCCTTGCCTGCGACCTTCCACTGGCCCTCGACCTCATTGCGGCGTGCCTGACCGCCGGTGCGCCGGTCGTGACGGCCTTGGAAATCGTCGCCGATGCGGTCGGCGGACCGCTCGGCACGGAGCTGGGCCTGGTCGGACGCGCTCTGCGGCTTGGAGCGCCTATCGGCGAGGCGTGTCACCGGTTACTCGATCCCGGCCCCGGGGGTAGGCCCGCGCCGAGCTGGTGGGCCATCACAGGTGTCGCGGAGGTCACAACGGCAGCGCGTGAGCTGGCGACCTTCGCACGGGCGCTGCAC
>NZ_CAUVXL010000260.1:34486-37181 GCF_963555915.1 Protofrankia sp. Cas4 | reverse complement strand
CGCGGATTCGGCCGGCGCGCCACGTTGGATGTGTGAGACGTGGATGGTGACTCTTCTGCAGACATCTTCCTGTTCTACCGCGACGGCACCGGGAAGCAGCAGGTGGTGAACCTGACCGCGGCCGTGGGTGTGACGGTCGGTCGCGGTCCCGGTAGCGACGTCAGGCTGGCGTGGGACAGCAAGGTCTCACGCCTGCATGCACAGTTCCAACAGATCGGAACCAACTGGATACTGATCGACGGAGGGTTGTCCCGTAACGGCACCTTTGTGAACGGGGAACGGCTCGTCGGACGGCGACGGCTCGGGGACGGCGACGTTATTCTCGTCGGTTCGACCTCGCTGACTTATCGTGACAACCGCTTCGGCCGCGCATCCGCCGGCCGTGGCGCGATAGAGACCCAAGACGTGAACAATATCGTGACCCTGCGTTCCCTGTCGTCGACCCAGCTGCTGGTACTGGAATCCCTGTGTCGCCCGTACCAGGAGCGAACCCCGTACACGACTCCCGCAACAAATCGGCAGATCGCCGACGAGTTGTTCTTCAGTGTCGAGGCGGTCAAGACCCACCTACGGACGTTGTTTCGCAAGTTCGGCGTGGAAGAACTGCCGCAGAACCAGAAGCGAATGAAGCTCGTCGAGCTGGCTTTCCAGGCCGGGTTGGTGTCCGAGCGCGAACATTGATCGTCACCACTGGCCCACCACGCCGCACTCCCAACCCCGTCGCCCGATGACTTCGGGCGTTCCGCGGTCAGACCGAGCGTCGCGTGTGGGATGATCGTGGCGGCATCCTTCGCGAGGTGCCCTGGGAGACCGGGGAGAATCGGGAAGCCGGTGAGAGTCCGGCACGGGCCCGCCGCGGTCATCGGGGAGTCACCGTCCACGCGCGCAGGCGCAGCCACTGGGCCACCTGGCCTGGGAAGGCCGGGCGGCCAGGCGTTGATCCGAGAGTCCGAAGACCGGCCTCGCATGTGTGCCACCCGCCGATGGTCGGGTGGTCGGAGCGCGGGAGCCTCGCCATGTCCGTAAACATCTACGATGTGATCAAAAAACGCCGTGACGTGCGTGCCCAGTTCACCGGAGCGCCGATCGCGGCCGATGTCCTGGACCGTGTGCTTGCGGCGGCTCATGCCGCCCCGAGCGTCGGCCTGAGTCAGCCATGGGACTTCATCCTGGTCGAAAACATCCGAACCCGGAAAACCTTTCATGATCATGTCAGGCATGAACAAGCTGTCTTTGCGGCGACACTGACCGCGGACCAAGCCACCCGTTTCAGCCGGATCAAGATCGACGGCGTACTGGAGTCCACGCTGGCCGTCGTGGTGACATACGACCCGCGGCGGGGCGCACCAGCTGTCCTGGGACGACACTCCATCGCGGATGCCGGGCTGTATTCCGTATGTCTGGCCATCGAGAACCTGTGGCTGGCAGCGACCGCCGAAGGCCTCGGCGTCGGCTGGGTGTCCTTCTATCGTGAACAGGCCGTTCGGAACATGCTCGGGATTCCCGACGAGGTCCGGCCGGTCGCGTGGTTGTGCCTGGGACCTGTCACACATCATGAGACCGTTCCCGACCTGGAACGGCACAACTGGGCCTACCGGCGCGCTCTGCCTCAGGCAGTCCATCACGAGATGTGGTAATCAGCCGGTCAGGAATCGACGGTCTGCCACCTTCAGGCAAAGGTGGCCGACCGTCGGCGGCTCTCCGGGAAACTGATGCCAGAACCCGTTTCAGGCTTGTTTCAGAGGGCGGAGACTACCTGGTCGTAGTCCAGCCGTGGGCTGCGGTCGAACCACGGGTTCTCCCCGGGAGTGCCGATGTTTATGACTGCAAGTGTCCGCAACGGCTGGTCGGCGAAGAACTCCTTGTCGACAGCGGTGGCGTCCAGGCCCGTCATCGGGCCGGCCGCCAGCCCAGCGGCGCGGATACCCAGAATGAGGTAGCCGATCTGCAGGCCGGCGTTGAAGCGGGCCGTCTGCTCGCGAGCGACCGGTTCGGTGAAGAAGTCCTTGGCGTTCGGCAGATGGGGGAAAACCTGCGGGAGGTTCTCGTGGAAGTCGACGTCCGCGGCCACGATGGCCACGAGCGGCGCAGACTGCGTCTTCGCCTGGTTACCCGGGCTGAGATGCTGTACCAGCCGTTCCCGAGCCTCGGGCGAACGGACCAGGATGATCCGCAGCGGCTGCGCGTTCATACTGGTCGGCGCCCATTTGATCAGCTCATAGATGGCACGGACCTGCTCGTCGGACACTGGATCGTCGCTGAACGTGTTCGCAGTCCGGGCCGTGTGGAACAACAGATCCGCGGCGGCGGCGTCCAGCAGCAGGGCGTCTTCGCCGGTAGCGATATCGGTGATGGTCATGGAGGTCGGGACTCCTGATAGTCGGGTGGTTGCCATGAGCACTCCGGGGACTGCGGCCTACGGGCGCGCGATCTGACGATCGTCGCGCGCCCGTTGGCCCAGCTGCTTAATTGAACCGACAACTATGCTGCCGGCATCCCGACTGCGATGTGAGCTGCGCCTCCAGGCCCGCTCTCGGCGGGGCCGGGTACGAAGGGCTGCTACCGAGGGCGGCTACCAAGGGCTGCTACCAAGGGCGGCATCGATCCGTGGAGAGTGCTCGGATGTCTAGTAACCCACGTCCGGGGGTCGCGCTGCGGACCCGGCTGATGTTCGGCCTGCTGGCCCTGCTCACGG
>NZ_CAUVXL010000260.1:0-34306 GCF_963555915.1 Protofrankia sp. Cas4 | reverse complement strand
TGGGGTTGTCCGCCACCGCCGCCATCAGCATCTTCGCGCTGCGTACCTATCTTTTCCAGCAGACGGACGACCAGCTGCGCGGCGCCCAGAATCTCGTGACAGCACGTAGTGGATTGCTGGCCCGGATGACACCGGTGATCGGCGCCGAAAGCCTGCAACGGGTGATCGCCCCGACCGACTACGTGGTGGAACTCCGCCTGCGCGACGGTTCGGTCCGGGTCGTCACCGGAAGCGGTAGTGGTCCCACGCCATCACGTCCACTCCTCGACGCCGTCACGGACATCGACGCCCGGATCGCCTCCGGAGCGCCGTTCAACATCGTCGACGGCGGCAGACGCTTCCGCGCCGTCGTCGGGGTGCTACCCGCCGATGGCGGGACCGACCTGGTCGCCGTCCCACTGCGCCCGGTAACCACGACCGTCGCCCGGCTGGCGGGGATAGAGCTCATTGCCAGCCTCGCTGTCCTTGTCGGCGCGGGTATCTCGGCGTGGCTGCTTCTCGGCCGTGGCCTGCGGCCGTTGCGGGACGTCGCGGAGACCGCCGCGGCAATCGCCGGCGGGGACCTGTCTCGGCGCGTGCCCGACTCGCCGGTGCGCAGCGAGGTCGGCCGGCTCGCCGCCGCGCTCAACATCATGCTCGGTCAGATCCAGGCTGCGTTCGAGGAACGGGTCCGCTCACAGGAACGGCTGCAGCGGTTCGTCGCCGATGCCTCCCACGAGCTGCGGACTCCGCTGACCTCCATTCGCGGTTATGTCGACCTGATGCGCCAGGGTGTCGTCCCACCGACGGGTGTGGACGATGCGCTGCGGCGCGTCCAGGAGGAGAGCGCCCGGATGAGCGCGCTGGTCGACGACATGCTCTATCTGGCCCACCTCGACGAGCACCGGCCGCTGGACCGCTCGAACGTGGACCTGTCCGCCGTGCTGCGGGATGCGGTCGCCGATGCAACCGCGGTGGAGCCGGACCGTCCCATCGCATTGACCTGTCCGGACCGGTGCATGGTGGTCGGGGACGCGGACGCCCTGCGCCAGGTGGTCGGGAACCTCCTGTCGAACGTGCGGGTCCATACGCCGGTGACAGCCCGGGTCGAGGCGAGGCTTGGCCGTGACAGCACCCGCGTCCACCTCGAGATCCGTGACTTCGGACCGGGTATGCCCCAGGAATCGGCTGAACGGATATTCGACCGCTTCTGGCGGGCATCGGGGAGTCGCGATCGGATCCATGGTGGCAGCGGTCTGGGCATGTCCATCGTCGCGGCCGTCGCGGCGGCGCACGGTGGCACCGCTGACGTACATTCCGCTCCCGGCATCGGGACCACCGTCCGGCTCTTCCTCCCGGTGGGTGAACCGGAATCGCCCGGTCCACCCACGGGAGAACTCGGCAGTGTCAATCACGAAAGGCAGGCCGCCGGACCGCCGGCCTGAAGAGTCGACAGCGGGCAGACCGCGGCCTGTGGGTAGTAGCTCCCCATGACCGCCGCGGCCGATGCCGGGTTGTTGTCAGGCGGAACATTCTGGACGGCATACGGAAAATTACCGAGAAGGTTGCGCAGCAGCAGCACGTGCGGCGTCGTCGGATTGTCCGTGGAAAAGGGTATGAACGTCGCTCCGGGAATGCCGTCGACTGCGGCCCGCTGCGCCTCGGTGCCCACGACGAACGTGTAGTAGCCGGTCGAGTCGAGCGCCGTGGCCTCGTCCGCCCGGCAACCGTAGTCAACGGTGCCGTCGGGCAGCGTGTTCACAACCACGGGCAGCGGCGGTGTCGGGAGGTCCGCGCACAAGGACCAGTAGCGCAGGTTCGCCGCCGACGGCCATGGCGCCGGATGCTCGCCACCAGGCGTGGTAGGTGCCTTGGCCCGGACAACGACCACGTTGTCGCCGCCGGGCGGCGTCACCGAGGCTTCCAGATAGGCATTGTCAGGGTTGGGGAACAAGGAGCCGTTGCTCGACGTCCCGCGGGCGAACTGCAGATCTCCGCTCGTCGTGGCAGCCGCCGACATGCCGGCCACCATGTCGGGCGTGGCACCGACTTGCGAGCCGGGCGCGCACAGCGGGACGTTCACCGTGGTGCCGTCCTGCTCGAAGGCCACACCGGGAAGCGACACCGCCTGGTCGCCACCCGTGGGCAGGTAGACCCGGTAGATGAGATACCCGGCCCGGCCCGCCGGGGTGCCCTCAGGGGCAAGAGGGAGGACGTTGGTCTGCCCCGGGGCCGCGTCGGGACGGAGAGTAACAGTAAAGTGACCGCCCGGGGATGCCGGTACCTGCCACGGGTTGAGACTGCCCGCGTCCGGCGCGATGTGGTAGTCAGTCAGTTCCGAACTGACACCATTGGACGTGGTGAAGGGCGCGAAGCTGCTGTCGTACACCGTCAGGGATGTGTAACGCGCATCCGCGTACGTACCCGACAACACGATGTTGAGATCCTTCTGGACGGCGAACGGCATGACCCAGTACACGGCGTCGCTGTCCAGCAGACCCGCGTTGACCGTCTGCGGCGAGGCTTCCACCCGCCAGGCGCAGTCAGGCGTCCTGGGCGGTCCGGACGGTGCCGCACGTGCGGGAAGCGCGAGTGCGGCACCCGCAAGCGGCACAAGTACGGACAGTGCCGCCAACGACAGCGCCCGAAATCTCCTCGGTCCTGCCATCAAGCGATCGTCCACCGAGCGATCTGTCACTCTCGGTCTACGCATGTGACGTACCCCCAACCGGGCGAGCGGATCCATCCCTTGGACCGCGTCTGACGTCAAGGAGAGCCGGCCGACGTGTGAACCGGGTCAAAGCCTGATATGAGCGAGATTCGGAGGATCTTTCCATCCTGTGACGGCTCCGGCCCCGGTCCGCTGACGGGTCCGATGACCGGTCCGCTCGCCGTCCGTCGGCTGTCGGCGCCAGCCCCGGAGCAGGCAGAACCCGGACGTGGCGATCCGGGCAGAAGATCCAAAACAGGCTCTGAATCATGCCGAACATGCACGGCGGTGCGGGTGGACGGAGAACCGGGAAACCCGTAGGTTCCCTTCGAACATCGATTCTGTCGTAGATTTCTTACATGATCGATCTGTCGGGTTTTTGACACACGATCAGGGGTGCAATATTCCGGGCAGCCATTGTAGGTTCATGTTGATTTCATTCATCCGCCTATATGGGGGTAGTAATGATCCAGGACATCCTTGACGCAGTGGCCACGCCCGAAGAGGTCGTCCCGAATGCGATACACGAAGAACTTTTCGCACGCCTGGACACCTCGATCAGCGACCTGTGGGCACAGGCCCGAAACAGTGCGTTCTGGCAGCACGTCACGGCGCACGGATTCGACCGTGAGCTGTACCGAATCATAATGATCCAGATCTACCACTACACCCGACATAATTCGATCAACCAGGCGGTCGCGGCCCTTCGCGCCGAGCCGGAACAGATCGGTCTGCTGCGCTTCGTCTACAGCCATGCCAGGGAGGAACTCGGCCACGAGAAGCTGATCCTGCACGATCTGCGCGCGGTCGGCCTGATCGGCCTGGACGAACCCGTCGACGAAGCGCCGCTGCCGGCGACCGACGCACTCATCCAGTATCTCTACGGTGTCGTTCTGCGCGAAAGCCCGGTTTCCCGCCTGGGCTACTCCTACTGGGCCGAAACGGTGTACGACCACATCAGCCCGGTGCTGGTGAAGGCCCGGGAATCGCTCGGCCTGAGCGACCGCGACATGGCCTTCTTCGTGGCGCACTCGGAGATCGACTCCAAGCATGCGGCCGAGGTACAGCACGCGATCCGCCATGCGGTGACCTCCCGCGAGCAGGCTGATGCAGTACATCGCGTCGCGGTCACCACACTCTGGCTGACCACGTCCCTGATGGAGCAGTCCTACGCGGAATGGACACGCCGTCGCAGCAACGCATCGCCGCGGGAGTCCAGCCGTGCTCACTGATTCATCCAGATCACAGACATCACAGACATCACAGACATCACAGACATCACAGACGGATGGTGTTCTGCTGATCCGCGCCAGCTCCGACAGCGAGCTGCAACTCGCTCGCAATTTTCGGAACGAGGTCTTCCGCGATCGACGCAGCGTCATGTTCAGCGATGGTCTGGAACACCACCGCGACGCGAACAGCTATGTCATGCTCCTGCTGCGCGACGGCGCCCCCGTTGCCACCGCACGTTCACAACCGTATCCGTCCGACAGTTCGGACATACTCGGGGTCTCGCCGAACCTGCCCGACTGGGGTTCGGACTCCGAGGTCGGCCGGATGGCCGCGGCACGCTCGCCCCAGTCCGTGCGCTATTCGCTCATGGTGCTTGCCTTAGGCTCGATGTGGCTGCTGGAGTACACCCACCACCGGCGTTACATCGCCTACTGCCTCCCGAAGATGCTGAAGATATTCCGTCTGATCGGTGCGGAGGATACCGGCGAAACCTGCGCCGTTCCGGGGCGCCCGGGCCGGCACAGTATTATTCTCGGCCGCTACGACGACTGCGCTCGCATCGGTATGAACCAGTTGGGGATGAGCCACGGTGAGGCCCGGGCGGCAATCCGTCCAGGCCTCACCGGGCCGAACGACTGAAGCCGGCCAAATGGATCTTCGATCGCATCGACCAATATCCACCGGACAGGGCCTGAGGGAGCGAGTGGGTGTCAGCGACAGGAATCCCGGGTGGCGTACGTGCCGGTCGTATTTACGACACGTTGGCGCGGCGGCGCCCGCTCGTTCTGGTCTGCCTCGTCCTCGGCGTCCTCGCCGGCGCAGTCGGCACACTCAACATGCGGATGGACATGTCGTTCCGTCCGGTATTCACCGGCAATCAGCAGCAGTTGGCACAGACAGCGGCGTTTGAGAAGGATTTCGGCGACCTGGGATTCAACGACCTTGTCGCGATCGCGGACGTCGGTGATACCGGGGACCCGGGCACGCTGGCCCGGACCCACGAACTTGCGGACCGATTGCGCAACCTGCCGCACTTCGTCACGGTGCGGGAGCCGTTGACGTTCCCGTTCTTCGACGCCTCGGGCCGACTGCATCCGGCCGGCGTCGCCGCCGACCTGAGCAATGCGCACACACCTGCTGAGCAGCGAGCGGTCATCGAACCGGTGCTGCATTCACCGTCAGCCCGGCGAATCATCTTCGGCGACGACAACCGGCAGGTCGCGGTCACCGTCGCGCTCGACATCGCCAACAGCGACTTCTCCCACTGGCGTGCCGCGGTGAAACAGTTCCGCGCCACGGTGCACGACTGGTCGCGGCAGACCGGTATCACGACCCGCATCACCGGCTATCCCGAGGTCGAACAGGTCTACGCCCACGAAGTGCTGTTCAGCGTGCTGCGCAGCATCGCGGTTCTGCTCGCGGTGATGCTGGTGATCCTGTTCGTCTATTTCCGCCGGCTCCGAGACGTCGTGACGTGCCTTGCCGGCGTCACCCTGTCGGTACCGCTGGTCCTCGGTGTCATGACGCTGCTCGGGCAACCCTTCTCCATCGTCAACAGCCAGGTCCTGACCCTGGTCCTGATCGTCGGCATCGCGGAGGCCCTGCACCACCAGCAGGAGTACCGCCGGCGGCGCGAGGCGGGACGGGATCACACCACGGCGAACCGCGAAGCATTCACGATCCTGGCCTGGCCTGCATTCATGACCGGCCTGGCGACCATGGTGGGATTCGGCGCGCTTCTCACGGCGGACATGAAGGCGATCTCGTCGTTCGGGCTGTCCACGGCACTTGGCGTAATGATCGTCTACGTCGCCAACTGGCTGACCGTGCCGTCGCTTATTCACGTATTCTACCGCAACACTCCGCCGCAGGAGTTCCGCCAACACACCACCTCCTGGACGGTCGCAATGCTGCGCCGCGCCGACGGATTGCTGCAACGCCGCCCCGGCACAGTCGTCCTCGGCTTCGTGCTGGGCACCACAGCCCTGGGAATTGTCGGCGCATCCGGGCTGTCGATCGACCAGAAGGTCAATGAAGAGCTACCTGACAGTCATCCCGCGGTAGTCGCCCAATCCACCTACGAGCATCAGTTCGCGGGATTCCTCGGCCCGGTCCTGTGGGTCAGGCCACGGTCCGGCACGGTGCTCGGCACCGAGCGGCAGCTTGCCTCGCTGGTGAACCGGGTCTGCGCGATGCCCGAGGTGCGCTATGTGGCATCTCCGCTCGACCTGACGCCACAGCCGCCGGTCGCCGCTGGGCAAACCGACTCCGGCTGCGTCCGCCGGCCGGCCGATCTGTCCGGCGCGGTCGCGGCCCGCCAGGGCCAGGCAGGACCAGTCGTGCAGCGGCTCGCGGACACGCTGCTCACCTCGGCCGGCGACCAGGCCGCGATCATCGTGCGGGTGCCGGACATCGGCACAGCGAGGTCCCTGCCGTTCGCCGAACGGATTCGCGCCGCGGCACGGGAAACCATGCCGGACGCCGACGTGGCGACAGTCGGCGAGTGGTGGCTGGCACAGCAGGGCATGCACAGCCTCTCGTTCGAGATGATGCTCTCGGCCATCACCGCGCTCGCGTTGATCCTGCCCATCATGTGGTTCGCCATCCGGGACGCAAAGCTGTTCCTCGCCGGCATCGTGCCGACCATCCTGCCGCTCTTCGCGACCCTGGGTTTCATGGGTCTGGCCCACATCACTGTGCGCATCGGCACCGCCATGATCCTGGCCATCGCGCTCGGCCTCGCGGCCGACGACACCATTCATCTGTCCGTGCGCATCCGGGACCGGGTCCGAACCGGGTCAGCCCCGACGAGCGCCGTGACCGCAACCATGCTGCGCACCGGCCGACCGGCGAGCTTCTCGTCCTACGTGCTCATCGGCGGTTTCGTCTCCATGATGGCCAGTTCGCTGATCGCCTTACAGGAGATGGGCCTCGTCGCCGCCTTCACCATGTCGTTCGCACTCGCAACGGACCTGGTACTGGGCCCGGCGCTCTACCTGCTGCTCGTCCGCGGCCGGCCGCGCCGCCACGCCAGCGCGCCCGCCGCCGTCCCGGAACTCGTGAAGGTGGGAGCATGACAACGACGTCAGCCGTGACCGAGGCGGAGCAGGGCGGGATCACACTTCGCTCCGTGCTGATGGACACCGTCGGTGCGCACCCGGAGCGACCGGCAATTACCTACCGTTGCCCATCGGATGCGACGAAGCCGGGTCGCTGGCAGCGACGTGCCGACTGGCACACACTCACCTGGCACGAGTTCACGCACGTGGTTCTCGGCGTTGTCGACGGCATCGGCCAGGTCGTCGGACCGGCGGCTACGGTGGCGGTCCTCGCCGAAACCGACGCCCGCTATCCGGTGCTGGAGCTGGCGCTGGGGCTGTCCGGCCGCGCTGTGCAGCCGCTCTACGTGACCGCCACGGATGACGAGCTGCGCCGCGCCGTGCGGATGACCGGTGCCGATGCCGTGGTGGTCGGTCGTTCCCAACGGGCGCGGGCATCCACCGCCGGGTTGGCGCTGCCCATCGTCGAGATGGACAGGATCGTTGCCCTGCCCGGTGTCGAGGGGACACCGCTTACCACCCTCGCAGCCGATGTCGAACCGTTCGACACTGCGTCGGTGCGTGGCCGGCTGGCGGCGCTACCGACCCGTCCGTCCGGGGAGACGCTGCTGTACCTGCAGAGCACCGGTACCACCGGTCCGGCCCGTGTCATCGACGTATCCGAACAGGCGATGATGTCCGCGGTGTCCGCGGTGCGCGACGAGACCACGCACCCGTTTCCCCGGTTCCTGTCGTTCCTGCCGACCGCGCACATCTCCGAACGGTTACTCACCCTGTATGTCTCGCTCATGCTGGCCGGCCACACCTGGTATGGCGACGGGCTGGTCACCCTCGGACCCGATCTCCTGGCCGCCCGTCCGAGCGTGCTGCTCGCACCACCACTTGTGTACGAGGCGATCCGGGGTGAGGCGTTGCGTTCCGCGTCGTCCAGTGCGCTCGGACGGCGGCTGGCCGCGTCGGTACGACACACTGCTGACCAGGCGCTGGCTGCTGGCCGTACCGGTGTGACCAGACGCCGTCCCGGCGCGTGGGTCTTCGGCCGCCGGATGCGCAGCCAGGCCGGCCTCGCGCAGGTCCGGGACGCATTTGCCGGCACCGCACCCATCCCCGCCGAGCTGCGTGCATGGTGGGAGGCGGTCGGCATCCCCGTGCGCAATGTCTACGGGCAGACTGAGGTGGCCGGAGCGACGTCGATCACCGCCCGATCCGGCGCGGCGTTCGACGTCGTCGGTGTCCCGGTCCATGGCGTTGAGGTCGCGATCGGCGACGGCGACGAGCTGCTCGTACGCAGCCCCTCGACGTTCACCCGGTACGTCGGCGAGGATGCGGTCACCGCCCGCACAGTCCAGGACGGCTGGCTACACACCGGCGACCGTGCCCTCATCCGGGACAACGGCGAGATCGTCCTACTGGGGCGGGTGCAGTCCCTGGTGAAGGCCCCGAATGGCACCGTCATGGACACGAGCGCCCTCATCGCGCGGATCGCCGCCGCGCTGGGCCCCGCTGACATCGTGTTGTTCCCCGCCGCACCCGAAGCCGGAGTGTTTCTGTATGTGGCCGTGCACCCGGCAGGCACGCCGGAGCACATGCTGCGCGAGGCCGGACGGCTGGAACCGGTCGGCAGGGACGACCCACGGTGGGCGCATCTTGCCGCACTCGTGGTAAGCGGGGACCCGCATGGCGTGGTCCGCCGCTACGGACTGTTCGACGGAGCGTTCACCCTGGCCACCGGCGAGGTAGGACCCACCGGCAAGCCACGTGGCTGGCGCGTTCACGAGCTGCGCTCCAGCCACCTGCGCGAGCGATACTCGCCGCTGGGGTCCGACGTTTCGCCACTACCCGTTCCGGCCACCTCCACCGACGACGCCACCGCCGCCGCCGGCTCCACCGAAACCACCACCACCGAAACCACCACCACCGAAACCACCGCCCCCGATGCCGCGCAAGGTAGTGTTACTCGTGGGTAGCGGGGCATTGAGATCTGCCAGAACGACCTGGTCCCCCTCGGACAGGCCGGATGTCACCTGGGTGAAGGTCATACCCACCGCGCCCACCTCAACCGCCAGACTGGTCAGCTTGGTGTCTCGCAGCACGGACACGACATGACGGTTACCGAGGGTACGAACGGCTGACGTGGGCACGGCCAGCGCGTGCGCGGCACTGGAGACGACGATGGACACAGCCGCCCCGGAGCCGGCAAACAGCGCTCCACCGCCGCCGTTGAGGCCGATGGTCACCGGATAGGCCACCCCGCTCGACGATCCGGACGATGCCGTGCCGGTGGATGTCGTGGACGCTGCCGGAAGCAGGCCGATTGCCACGACGGTGCCCGCCGTCGGCGAGTCGGTACCGTTCGGGGTCACGGTGACCTTCGCACCAACCTTCACCGCGGCGACGTTGCTGTCACTGACCGTCGTCATGACCTCCATGGAACCTGGATTCACCACGACAATCGCTGCTGTGCTCGACCCTGCGGTCACGGACTGACCGGACGTGACATTGACGGCGGCCACGAGACCGCTGATCGGGCTGATGAGCCGCGCCTGGTCCAGGCTCTGCTGGGCCACTGGAACCATGGCGTTGGCAGCGTCGACCGAAGCCTGGTCGGCAGCGATCTGGGCCGCCGAAGCAGGTGCCCGGGAGGTACCTGACGCCGTCGTGGAGCCACCCGCAGCCCTACCTCCCGCTGCCGTACCACCCGCTGACGTACGACCCGCTGCGGTACCACCCGCTGACGTGCCGCCGTGGGTGGTCCCGCCGCCGGAATTACCGGAATTACCGGTGCTACTGCCGGCGTGCTGCTCGGCCCCGGCCCCGGTTCCGGCCCCGGTTCCCGTTCCCGTTCCGGTACCGGACGGGCTTGGCGATGGTTGGCCCGGGCCCGTGCCCGCTTGCTGCCCCGGAGACTGGGCCAGTAGCTGCGCGACCGCGGCATCGAGGGCCGCCTCATCCGCGGCTACGGCGCGTAGATCATTGTTAAGGGTCTCCTGCTCGGCGAGGACATTCTTGAGCAACGCCGAGCAGTCCGTACCGTCGGGCGCCGTTCCGCCGGTCGAGGCCGGGTCCTGCGCCTGTGTCTGCGTCGTCTGCGTCGTCTGCGTCGTCTGCGTCTGGGTGGCGCTCGGAGCCCGAGCGAGGCTGTTCAGAAACGCCCGACAGACCACCTGCTCATGCGCCAGATCGGCCTGGGTCTGGTACAGGACCGTGTCGGCGGCATGCTGGTCAGCCAGCAGCTGCTGCTGACGTTGCTTGACAACGTCCGCCGCCGCGACACCCTGCCCAGCAGGTCCGCCACCGGACGCACCGACCCGCGGTTCGCCGGACACGATCAGCTCCACCGCGACATGACTCGGGCTCGGCGTGCCCGCCTGGCGCGACATGACAAATGCCGCGCCGCCCACCACGCCGGAACCACTGCCGGTTGACAGAGACGTCGAGGTCGATGCCGAGGCCGTACCGCCGGTCTGGCTGGCCTGGTCCGCCGCGAGTTTCGCCTGCGCCGACGTGAGCGTCGCACGGGCATTGTCCAGGGACGAGGCAAGAGATGACGTGTCGAGCTCGGCCAGGACGTCACCGGTCGTCACATGCTGGCCGACAGCCACGGGAACCTGCGCCACCCGCCCGGAAACGGGAAAGCTCACCGACGCCTGGCTCACAGGCGTCACACTGCCGATGGAATTCAACGTCGCCTCGACGGTGCGGCGGCTGACCACGGTGGTCCGGTAGGACGGCCCGCCGGCGGCTGTGGCGACAAGGACACCCCCGCCGGCCCCTCCCAGGACAGCGATGGTGACGGCCACCGTCACCCAGCGGCGGACCCGGTGTCGCCGGGCCCGAGACGTCCGGTCAGCCATTGGCGGACCCCTCGGCGTTGGTCGACCGGCGGAAACCGCTGGTACATCCGTCGGGCCCCGCCTGCCGGATGCTGATCGACGTCGCTGTCACCGCCCCGGTGCTGTCGGCCGGACCCACCGCGGTGACGCACTCGCCGACCTTCAATGCCGCGGACGACGCCGGGACGGTCTGGTCGTAGCCGGTCGAGGCGCTCGTCGTGACCGTTCTCGTCGTGGCCGGGCTGTTCCCGCGGGCGATCGTCGCCACCACGAAGGTCGTGTCGGACTTCGAGGTGACCGTGCCAATGACGGCGCCGAAGCGACCCTGTCCACCGGCGCCCGGTGTGCGCTGCGGCCGGGGGCTGCCCGAGGGATTCGGGACGCCCGAGGGGCGTGCACCGCCGCCGAAACCACCGCGGAACGCGCCGTTGGCGGTGCACCCACCCGCATCCGGCTTACTGATCATAATGTTCTGCGCGGCGATCGGGCCGTCGGTGGCAGCTGGTTGCGACGCTCCTGTTCCCGCACCCGTGGTCACCACGACGCAGTCGCCGACCACCAGGCTGGCGGCGGTCGTCTGTTCGGTCTGGGTGAAAGCGGTGGAACTGTTGAAGTTGACGGTGACCTGGCCTACCGACGGATTCTGGACCTGGATCGCCGTGTCGGTCACCGCCGCGGCCGTCCCTGTGACGTCCGGCGGGCCGGACGGCGTGGAACTCGTCCCCGGGTCCTGCGTCGGCCCGCCCGCAGTGGTGGTGGCGCCCGAGCCCCCACCGCACGCAGCCAGGGCGACTGCGGCCACGGCGACGACAGCCGCCAGCGACAGCAGGCTCAGCTGCCGTCCCCCGACAGCTAAGGGTCGAGCTGCGGACCGGACCGGACGGGCTGCGACGCCCGCTCGCATGGGCATGTCCTGCGCAGGCATGGAGCTCTCGGACACGGTGCTGTCGGACACATACGGCTCGGACACATACGGCTCGGACACGGTGGGCTCGTTTTCCTGATCGTGGCCCTGGATGCAGGGCTGGGCCGGAGACCGAAGGATCATCATTCGCTGCGCAGCGCGTCGATGGGGGCCAGCCGGGCGGCTCGGCTGGCGGGGTAGACACCGAACCCGACTCCGATCCCCACCGCGACGATGATCGCGCCAAAGATTGCCGGAAGTGATATGTCGATGCGTTGGGAGATCACGTGTGGGAGCACCGCGGCCCCCACCAACCCGAGCGCGGCACCGGCCAGGCCGCCGGTCAGACCGAGGACAGACGCCTCCACCAGGAACTGACGTCTGATCACCCGAGGTGGCGCCCCGAGCGCCTTGCGCAGGCCGATCTCCCGAATGCGTTCCGTGACGGAAACGAGCATGATGTTCATGACGCCGATGCCGCCGACGAGCAGCGAGATCGCGGCGATACCGCCTAGCAGCACGGTGAGGGTGCGGTCCACCGAGGTGGCGGCGGACAGGATGGACTGCTGGCTGGCTATGGTGAAGTCGGCGCCGGTGGGCGTGGCGATGTGGTGCAGGGCGAGCAGTTCGCTACTTGCTTCCTGGTAGGCGGCGGACAGCGTCTTCGACGACGACGCCTCCAGATAGATGCTCTGCACGGAGGTACGCGTCGTACCCCCGAACAGACGGTTGGCCGCAGTGCTGATCGGGAGCACGGCCTGATCGTCCTCGTTGGCCGTGGCGGAGGACCCAACGGCGGTGAGAGTACCCACCACCTGCATTGGAACCGTGGACACCGTTACGGTCGCGCCGATCGGGCTGCGGCCACCGAACAGCTGCTCGGCCGTGGTGGCCGCGAGCACGACGACCGCGGCGTGGCTGGTCACGTCCTGGCTGGTGATGAACCGACCGGCGTCGATCTTGCGCGCCCGGACCGACAACCAGTCAGGTGTCGTTCCGACGACAGTGGTGGTCCAGTTCGACGTCCCGGCCGTCAGCGACAGACTGCGCTGGCTGGCCGGCGCGACCGCGGCGATGTCCGGGGCGACGTCCTTGGATGCGAGGGCCTCGGCGTCCTGCACGGTCAGCGTCGAGGCCGAACCGAAGCCGCCGCGGACGCCGGTACTGCTGGTGGTGCTACCCGGCGAGACGACGAGCAGGTTGCTGCCCAAAGAGTTGATCTGGTCACGGACCTGACCCTGGGCACCCTCACCGAGTCCGACGGTGAGGATGACGGCGGCAATGCCGATGAGGATGCCGAGCACGGTCAGGGCCGAACGCGAACGGTGCGTACGCACCGCATCCAGGCCGATTCGCAGTGTCTCCGCCCAGCTCACCTGCGCACCTCCCAGGCGAGCGGGGTCGAACCGGCGCTGTCCCCGCTCCCGAACCCGGTGTCCGCTCGGGGTCCGGTCGTCGCTCGGGGTCCCGGCCCCGTGTCATCCTGGATGTCACCGTCGCGGATCCGTACCACCCGGCCGGCGGTAGCGGCGACGTCGGGTTCGTGGGTGATGAGCACGATCGTGCGACCGGCGGCGTGCAGGTCGCTCAGCAGACTGAGCACATCCCCCGTGGACACACTGTCGAGGTTGCCGGTCGGTTCGTCGGCAAGGATCAGCGCCGGGTCGGTGACCAGCGCACGGGCGATGGCGACCCGTTGCTGCTGCCCGCCGGACAGCTCGTTGGGACGGTGGGTCGTCCTGTCCACCAGACCGACCTTCGCCAACGCGTCGATCGCCCGGTCGCGGCGCTCCGCCCGACCCGTCCCGGCATAGCACAACGGCAGTTCCACGTTGCGCCATGCCGACAGCGACGGAAGCAGGTTGAACTGCTGAAAGACGAAGCCGATCCGCCGGTTACGGATCTCGGCAAGATCATCCTCGGACATCCGACTGACGTCCTCGCCGGCAAGGTGGTAGCTGCCGGCGGTGGGCACGTCGAGGCACCCGAGGATGTGCATCAAGGTCGACTTTCCCGACCCCGACGGACCCATGATTGCAATGAATTCACCTTCGGAGATGCGCAGGTTCACACCCCGTAACGCCTCAACATCGAGAGCGCCGGTGCGGTAGGTCTTGCGAACACCATCCAGTTGGATGACAGGCTGGCGTCCGGCGGGCTGCTGGCTCACAGGCGACTCGGTCCGGGCCATGGCTCAGCCCACCCCGCCACCGCGTGCGCCGCCGCCGCCGAAGCCGCCACCGCCAAAGCCACCACCGGTGCCGCCGGTCGGAGTCCCCGTCCCGCCGCGCACCCGTCCCGTCGGAGCCGAGTCCGGTAGCACCACCATGTCCCCGGCGCCCAGCCCGTCGGTGATCTGTGTGACTCCGCCTGAGCTCACGCCCACGGTGACCGCCCGGGGCGTCTGCTTGCTCCCGGTCAGCTCGTACACCTGTGCCTGGGATCCGGTGTAGTGCAGCGCCGCGGTCGGTACGGTCAGGACGTCGGTCAGCTGCCGGACGATGATCTGCACCTGGGCGCTCGCTCCGAGGTGCAACCCGGCCGGGGTCCCGGTGACGTCAATGATGACCGGGTAGGTCGCCACCCCCGAGCTCTGGGTCGGTAGCAGTCCGACCGTGGCCACCGTCCCGAATACCGTGGTGGTGGCGCCGTTCGGCGTGATGACCGACTGGTTACCGCTCTTGATCTGGCCGATCTGAGTGTCGTCGACAGTTGTGGTGATCTTGTAACCATCGGAACCGACCACCACTACCTGAGCGGACGACGCCGACGTCGATGTGGTCGAGGCCGAGCCCGACGTCGACCCGCCGCCCCCGCCGCTTCCGCCGCCGGACGCGGTAGTGCCACCACCGGAGACCTGTTGGCCGACCGTCAGGTTGACGGCCGCGACAGTACCGGCGATCGGCGATGTCAGGATCGCCTGTGCCAGCGACCGTTGCGCCGCGCCCAGCCCGTCCTGTGCGGCCGTGATGGTCTGGTTGTCCGCGTTCAGCTGGGCGTCCGACGCCCCGGCGGCCTGGTCCGCGGACAGGCGGGACTGACTGGTGGCCACACTGGCCTGGGCCTGCGCGACCGATGCCGCCAGGGCGGCCGAGTCGACGGTGGCTAGCGCCTGCCCCGCCGTAACCTGCTGACCGACCGTGACCGAAACTGCGGTGACCTTACCTGATACGCCAAAGGTCAGGTCCGCCTCGTGGGCGGCCTGGATGACACCGGTAGCCGAAACCGCCTGTCGGATCGTCCCGAGGCTAGCCGCCACCTGACGTGGACTACTAGCGGTGGCCGACGGCCAGACAGCCACACCGACCGCAATCGAACCTGCGACGATGACGACGGCAACCACCGCCCCCAAGGCAAGCGTTTTGCGTCCGATCTGCGGGCGCGCGCGCCGTACGTGCATCCACTCCTCCGAAAGCCCCGGCGGGTGAGGCGACCCGCCTACGCGTGTCGGGATGGGCACGACTTGGCGCCGATCTCGATCACTGTCCCTCAGCTTCGCGGAGGAGTCTTGGTATTTGCTGAGAAAATCCGGTGGAACTCCTGACCAACGGCTTTCCGCTGTCCATCGTGGGCGGATCCGCACACGCCATTGGGAGTCAGTTTGGTATGCGTTTCGCTTGGTAGCGCTTTCGGCACGGATGTCGCGCGCCCGGCAGCCCTATCGGGGGACCACCCCGCAGGCACCCGAACCCCGCCGGCTTCGCGTCACCGCGCTCACGCGTCGTGCGGCGCCACGACCGCACGGTCCACCGTCACGATCGGCGGGTGCGAGCTGTTCGGCCGCTATGAGCCGTTCGCGAAGCCGTCGGGCGCTTCCCCGGGCCCTTTCCCACTACACGCGAATGCGGAGCCGCGTCCACAGAAGTCGTGAGCACGGGCGGCGCCTGGCTGTGGGGTGCGTCAACGTACGGTGCGTCAACGTACGGTGCGTCAACGTATGGTGTGTCACCGTCCGATGCATTGCCATGCGGTTCATGGCCGTCCGGTCCGCCGCCGGGCCCGAACGTCCCCGGCGGGTACACCGGCTCCTGAAACAGCGGCAGACCAGCTCCCGCTGGACGCTGCCACGTCCTGGACTCGATAGCGGGCTGTGGTGACGAAAAAAGCGACCGTGATGCCATAGGCGTACTCCATCTCATCCGAATCTCATGCCGGTCAAAAGTGGAACGGCTTTAAGAGCGCCCGGCGTACAGGCACCACTCGCGCAGCCATCTCCGCAGCGAGAACGCCAAGAACAACCTGCCAGCAGGACAGAGACTTCTAGTTTTCTATCCGTAACCGCCCGGCACGGGCCTGCGCCCGTCACCTTCGACGACGACTCTGCACTCGCGCAGCTCTGCGCTAGCGTGACTCCCAGCCTAGCCCAACTTCGACCCAATGTAAGCTTCTACGGGTAAGCTCGTACGGGCGCAACCCTGCGTCACCGCCGAGTACTCTACGAACCCTACCAGACCCGGCGCGGAGAGGCACCTTTGTCCGAAGGTGATCGGGTGCGACGCCCACACCGATCGGGCCCGCAACCGGATCCGACATCGGGCGGATGTGACGATAAATGTGCTACACGGGGACGTACTTGACATACGAGGCGATCAAGGCGTACTTTTCGGGCACGGAGAGGATACCGATCAACATCATCACGACGGCTCCGGGACGTCGGCTGCTGCCCGATGGAGCCAGCTGCCGCCCAGCGCACTAGCGTTTCCCGCCGGACAGTTCCTTCGCTGACAAAGGATCATCCCTGGCCGTGGCTGTACGTGTGTGTAGCTTGTGTGGCCACCAGAAGTGCCATCCTCGCAGTGCTGCCAGAGTGGGCACGATTCTGGTGGCTAGGACGTTTGCGGCCAACAGCACGCCCAGGGCGACGGCCAAACCGATTTCCTCCAGCAGCTGAATCCCGGTCAGGAGCAACGAGGCGAATGTGCCGGCCAGGACGAGAGCGGCGGCCGACACGGCGGGTGCCCCGTGCTCGATGGCGAGGCGGGCTGCGCTCCTGGGTTCTTCACCTGCATTGAATTCTTCCCGCAGGCGCGATGCAATCAATATATTGTAATCAGTTCCGATCGCCATCACAAACAGGTAGACGATGATCGGTATCGTGAAGTCGAGCCCAGTGAAACCGAACCCGTCCAGGAAGACGAGCACAATGGTCCCGAGCGTCGCCGCATAGGTGATGATGACGCCGGCAAGGAGATAGATCGGGGCCACGATCGTCCGGAGCAGAAGAGCGAGAATGATCGCTACCGCTACCAGCGCCAGTGGAAAGACATGCTTCATGTCGTTACGCAGCGCGGCACGGACATCGACCAGCTGTGACGTCGTCCCGCCCACCAGCACCGTCGCGCCGGGGATCGACCCGTTCGCCGTGGTCCGGACCGGACCCGCCACGTTGTCGATGGCGGAGATCGAGTACGGATCGTCCGTCAGGAGCACCTGAATCATCGCAGCCCCGCCGTTCGGGGTGTACTGGGGCGGCACGACGGTCGCGACGCCGGTGGTCCTTGCCAGCGCTGCTGAAAGGGCGTTCACCTCGGTATGGGCCGGCGGCGCCGGCGAGGTCACAAAGACCTGGGTTGGTCCAAGATACCCAGCTGGAAATGCCGCCGCCATGGTGTCGTACGCCTGCTGGGAGGGCGTGTCGGACGGCAGCTCAGCCAGCTGGTTGTAGGTGGTTTTGTAGCCGAGCGTCCCGAACGCCAGCGCAATGAGCGCCCCACCACTGACTCCGAGGACCACAGCCGGATGCCTGGCCACCCGCCCGCCGATCCGCTCTGAACGGGTGCGGTGTCCCTCATCCGCCGGCTTCGGATACGCGGGCCAGAACAGGTGAAGCCCGAGGATGCTCATGATGGCCGGCACCAGGGTCAGTGCTGCCAACAGCATCAGCGCGACCCCCACGATGAGGCCGGGTGCCAGCGTTCGGAGCGACTCCAGACTGGCGACCAGTAGTGCGGCGAACGCGGCCATCACGGTGGCCGCCGCCGATGTGATGACCTCACCGACCCGGACCACCGAATAGCGGAGGCTGGCGAGCGCGCCGTCACCCCTGGAAACACGCTCCCGATGACGGAACAGGAGGAAAACGATGTAGTCCGTACCGACTCCGAACATCACCACCAACAACAACGGTGCGAGCTCGGGCCCTACCACGAAGCCGAGCCAATCCGCCAGGTCCGCGGTGACGGCCTCCGCCATCTGATGGACGATACCGATGATCGCTATCGGTAGAACCGCGATAATCGGGCTGCGGAACACGAATCCGAGCAGTAGGAGAATCAGAACCACGGTTGCGACGGTGATGATTTTCTCGGCATTCTGAAAAGCATTCGTACTGTCGACACTGATCGCTGCATTGCCGGTGAGGCCACCCTGTAGCCCCGATCCGGCGAGGAAGTCCGTTGTACGATCCCGCACGTCGGGGACGGCCGCGTTCGGGCCCTGGTCGCCGGGCTGGCCGGCGAAGACGACCTGGACGAGTTGGACCTTCCCGTCCCCGGAAAGGTGGGACGCCGAGGTCGTGACCGAGGTCACCGCAGGGATATGAGCCCCGCTGAGGGACGCGGCAAGTGCCGAGATCTTCTGCTGGTCGGACGTGGTGAGCACGCCGCTGTCGGTGCGATTCACCACGATGAGCCCGCTTGCGCCGGCCACCGCAGGAAAGTTCTCCTGAGCCACGTTCTCCGCCTGGACGGACTGGTAGGAGCCGGGCAGAAACGACGAGTTGTTGTTGGATGTGAACCTGGTCAGACTCGGCGACGGAATTATGATGAAGGCGGCAACCGCGACCCACGCCACTATGATACGCCACGGATGGGCGACGACGGCCCCGCCGAGTCTGTCGAACACCATTCCTCCAGGCGTTGGGCGCGACGACAGGCCGTCCGAATTGTTGATATCCGCCTCTGGCGCTGGAAAAACAGCACCGCGGCCCCGCAGTGCTGATCGAATACATCATGTTCGCACCGCACGAGCGGCTTTTCCACATCACCCGACAGCGCTCTGCCGCGTCACCCTCACCCTGACACAACGCCGACCTCGCCGCCATCGAGGAAAATGGATCAAGCCCGCTGGATGGTCGCAGCGGCGGCCCAGGCCGAGGGTGCGCCAACGGATCTCGCCCCGGTCACCCCCGGCCCCCACGCGTGACGACAGCGGGCGGAGCGAGGTGCGCTGGGCCCCTGACACACCCGGAACATCAGCCGTGGGACGCATGTCACATTCCGGACAGCCTCGTGACCGCGCACTATGCACATAGTGATTCTGTTACCACAGGGACGGCGGACACCGCTGGAGGGTGAGGAATCTGTGGACATCGGGGGACGCAGTGGCGCCGGGGTTGCCCTGCTTTCGAAGGGAACCGGGCTCACCCACATCACGGTCGGTCTGGGTTGGGATCCGGATCTCACCGGATCGACCGAGTTCGATCTGGACGCCAGCGCTATCGCACTGACCGCGGACGGCCGGGCACCGTCACGGGACTTCTTCGTGTACTTCAACAACCTGTCAAGCCCACTGAGTGAAATCGTCCACCGGGGCGACAACCTGACCGGCGAGGCTGACGGCGACGGATCCGGCGAAAGCACCGACGACGAGCAGATCGACATCCGTCTCGACCGGCTGTCCCGCAGTATCACCCGGATCGTCTTCCCCGTGAGCATCTACCACGCCGAAGACCGGCAACAGAACTTCGGCAATGTCCGCAACGCCTACATCCGCGTCCTCGAGACGGACAGTGGCACCCAGGTCGCCCGCTATGACCTGACGACCCAGGCTGCCACCGAGACCGCGATGCTGTTCGGAGAAGTCGTCCGTGACGGCGCCGGCTGGACGTTCCACGCACTCGGCGAAGGCCGGGTCACCGGTCTGACAGGCATCGCGCGCGAATACGGCCTCGACGTCTGACCGGCTGGCCCGCAGCGGCGGGTAGGGCGCGGATCGGTCACGGTAGGCCGATCGGGCCGCATCCCTCCCCCGCCTCGCGATCTACGCACCCCAGCCCCACTCCTTGATCCACGCCCTAGTGTCGGGCGCTCTGAAACCGTTCAGGATGCCAAGATGTCCGCATGACGCAACCCTCGCAAGATTCGATCATCGATCTGCCGATCTCCACCACATTCGATCTTCCCGGCTTTACCGTCGAGCGGACCCTGGGCCTGTGCTGGGGCCTGATCGTCCGCAGCGTCGGTGCGATCAAGGGCATCTCCGGCGGGTTACGGGCGCTTCGCGCCGGCGAAGTACCGCAGTACACCGAGGTCGTGGACGCGGCACGCCGCACCGCGCTGGAGCGGCTGGTCGCACATACGCGTGAACTGGGTGGCAACGCCGTTCTCGGCGTCCGCTTCGACTCCTCCGATGTCGGCAACGGCCTGGCGGAGATCGTCGCCTATGGTACCGCCGCAGTCGTACGACCAAACTGACACCATGTATTCAGATCGGACAGGCGCTGGGCTGCCACGAGAGCACCCTCGACCGAGCTGGGGGCAGTATCGGACCTGATCCTTGGCACCCGTCGGTGGCGGGGCCCGTCGGTGGTGAGCCCCTCGATCGTGGCGCCCCCGATCAGGCCGTTAGGCTGCTCGGGACCTCCGGGCGTGCGGGAGGAATCATGATCACACATCCGTTGGCCCATGTACATGCGGTACCGGGGGTGGGTCGCGCTGCCGACCTGACCGAATACCTGACCGAGCCGGACTGAGATGACGGGACGTGTGGTGGACGGGTCGCCGGGTATCACTCGCACGGACGCCACGACACCCGGTGCCGCGGATCTCGTCCCAAATCGGAGCATGCCTGTGCAGACATATGACGAGGCCCGAGTGCCGCGCGCATTGCGCCTGGCAATTATTGCCTTGTTGTGGATTGCCGTTGTTGCCGCCTGTAGCGAGGGAAGCACACCGGCCGGACCACCAGCGTCGACACCGACGAAGGCTCCGGGAACGGCGGCGGACGGCCCAGCACCGCAGACAGCGCCGACCGGGGGAACCAGCGCCCCGACGGGGGCGAATGTGTATGCCTTTGACGGGGCAAATCAGCTCAGCTCAGCCGTTCGGGGCGCGAAACCGCTGATCTATGTCCCGAACAGCGACAGCAACACCGTCGACGTCATCGACCCGGCGACCTTCAAGGTGACCAATAGTTTTGTGGTCGGCCGTAATCCACAGCATGTCGTACCGTCCTGGGACCTGTCGACATTGTACGTGACCAACGACCTGGGGAACAGCCTCACCCCGATCGACCCAGCCACCGGAACGGTCAAAGGACCAAATATTGCGGTCGCGGACCCGTACAACATGTACTTCACCCCGGACGGCAGGTATGCGATTGTCGTCGCCGAAGCGCTTCGACGGCTGGACTTCTACGACCCGCACACCTGGCAGCCGCGGATGCGTCTACCGGTCGACTGTGCCGGCGTCGACCACATCGACTTCGCCGCAGACAACTCGTTCCTGGTTGCCACCTGCGAATTTTCCGGCAAGCTGGTCAAAGTCGACCTGCGGACGCTCTCGGTCGTAGGCTACCTGACCGTCGGCGGCATGCCACAGGATATCAAGCTTGATCCCCGAGGTGAGGTACTCTACGTCGCGGACATGATGTCGAACGGTCTTCACCTCGTCGACCCGATACGGTTCCAGAAAATCGGTTTTCTGCCGACCGGCCAGGGCGCACACGGGTTGTACCCGAGTCGGGACGCGACCGTGATGTACGTGTCGAACCGCGGCGAAGGCTCTATCTCCCTCGTCGACTTCGCGACCCGTCAGGTCCGGCAGAAATGGCAGATCCCCGGCGGCGGAAGCCCGGATATGGGTGGGGTATCCGCGGACGGGTCGGTGTTGTGGCTGAGCGGACGCTACAACAGCGAGGTCTACGCGATTTCGACCAGGGACGGGAGCCTAATGGCACGGATCAAGGTTGGTCCGGGGCCGCATGGTGCCTGTGTCTGGCCTCAACCGGGCCGTTACTCGCTCGGTCACACCGGCATCCTGCGCTGAGCTGCCCGCTGTGCTCGTTGTACCCGTTTCTCGACGACCCGTCACCGGTTCTATCCCGGGGGTGACACGTCGGGCTGGTCGTCGGTGACACCATTGTGCCGGCGGCGGTAGAGGTGCACGGCGAGCAGGCCGCTGGCAAACACGGCGAGCAAGCCGGTGGAGGCCCATCCGGCCGCCTTCTCGACGCTGGCATAGGACGCGCCGGCGACGTAGCCCAGCAGGGTGAACCCAGTTCCCCAGACAATACCGCCGGCCGCGTTGAAGACGAGGAATCGGCGGTAGGGCAGCTGGGACAGACCGGCCAGGCCGGGCATGACCGCGCGCAGGAACGCGGTGAAACGGCCGACGAACACCGCCCGCCCGCCACGGGTCCGAAGATAGGCGCGGGCACGGTCTATCGCCGGGCGGCGGTGCCGTAGGAACGGCAGGGCCAGGATCCGTTCGCCGAAGTGTCTACCCACCTCGTAGCCGACCGAGTCACCGAGGATAGCCGCGGCGATCACAACCGCGACCATGCCGCCGAGGTTGACCACATGCTGGCTCGCCAGCACCCCACCGAGTACCACCGCGGTCTCGCCGGGCAGCACGAATCCAACGAAGAGCGCGGCCTCGGCAAAAGCAAGGGCACCGACGATGGCGTAGACGGCCGGTGCGGGTAGGACCAGCAGGTGGTGGAGCAGAGTCGTACCCGGCGTCGCGGTGAGCGTTGCCGCCACGATGATCGGGGCCATACTCATCGGGGCCGTGATTGTCGGGGCCATAGTCATCAAGGGTATGGCCATCAAGGGTACGGCTATCGATGGCATGGTCATCGATAGCATGGTCATCGATGCCAGACGTACAGGGCGAGATCGAACATCCGGTCGATCTCGCGACCGGCTTCAACAGCGCACACCGCGGCGATCAGCCCGAGAACAGCCGGGCCCACGGCCGGTAGCCACCGCGACGGTGGAGGTGGACCAAGAAGCGCGGCAACCCGACGGGTCACCGCATGCTCGTGAAACGCCAACATCGCTGGGCCGGCCGCGCCCGGCGACGGTGCCGTGCCCGACCTGGCCGTGCCAGTGCTGCTCTCCGTAGTGGCGAGAGCAGCACGCGCCAGCGCCGCCGCCGCGAGACTACGATCAGCAACCGCGATCGCGGCATCCTCGTCCGCCCACCGCTCCAGGATATAGTCACAATCAGCAACCATCGGCCACAGGAGGGGGTTCAGGCCGGCAGCAAGACGAACCACCAGCCGGTAACCCAAATGAGCATGCCGAAGATGTGACTGCTCGTGCGCGAACAGGACCCGCCGCTCAGCCGTGGACAAAGCACGCAACAACGACGAGGTCACCAACACCCGGCCCGGTCGCCCCGGCAGAGCGAGTGCCGCCGGCGCCGGATCATCGACGACAACTAGACCTCCAGCGGCAACCACGGGGGCACGGCGTGTGGTACGCAGCAGCCAGGTCACATCCCGGCCGCAGCGCAGAGCGGAAACCGCCGTCGTGGCCCCTACGACACAGACCAGAACGACAGCGACGCCGGCGGTGACCGGCGGCACCGGATCATGAGCGGCCAGAACCGGACCGGACCAATGTCCAAACCGCCGGACCACCCCCAACTGGCCGATCAACGTCCATGCCAGCAGAGCGAGATCCCACGCCCATCCACAACCGGCGGTGACCGCCGCCGCGGCCAGAACGACCGCGGCCCGCCCCGGTGGCAGCCGGCGGCCCGCGGCCGGAGCGACCACCGTGAGCAGGACCGACGCGGCCAACGCCAGGTAGACACTTATCCGCATCGGCTAGTCCCCGCCGCTCACACCTGCGAACCGGACCGGCCTGGCCGGCTTGGCCGGCCAGGCCCGGTCGACCATGCAACCCTCACCATCCGACCTTCCCATCGCGGACTCCAGCCACGAACAGTCGCCCTGCCCGGCGTTCGTCGTCGCGCTGCATGTCGCGACCGCCGCCACACTGCTCATCAAATCTTCCGGTCCGACCGGGCACGCAGCGTCCGTGCCCTGGCAGCCAGCCTACGCACCCACCCCGTGACCGACCTGCGAGCGCACCGACCTGCGCCGCCTCGGCCGGCCCTCCTCGTCGTCACTGAGTACCCCGAGCAGGTCTGCCAGGACGAGTTCCGGGGCAGCCGTAGGTGGAACCGCACTGGTCGGCGCGTCACGGGTATTCGTCGAACCTGCGCGATTTCAGTGCCGTGTATGCGGCGCAACAGTCGGATCGGCTCCGCTCAGGGCAAACCAAGAAAATGCAGGCGGCGAATGCCGCAATCTGTTGTCAGCAACAGCGGATGCATTGCAAAACAGGTACGGTGGCCAGGTCAATCAACATCACCCGGACCGAACACAAACGGAAAAGGGGGCTGTGAAAGAATTGACTGATGGCCTGCTTGGCACTTTTTGCCGGTCGAGGCATACTTTCCTGTGTCGTTCCACCGCGAAGCCGCGAAATCCGCTTGCGTGTCTGGCCGCCGGGCAACCTCACAAAGCCGATTCCTATGCCAAGGAGCGCAATATGCGCGTGTCCCTCACCCGACGCCCTGGTCGGACAGCCATAACCCTTGTCGGAGCGGTGGCCCTCACCATCGGTGGTCTCGCCATGGTGCCCGAGGCCGCCGGTGCCGCCGACGGCCTCAGTACAAAACCGAACGTGCTCCTCGTGCATGGTGCTTTTGCCGACGGATCAAGCTGGAGCAACGTCATCGCCAGACTCCAACGCGACGGCTACCACGTAACCGCCAGCCAGACTCCCAACACATCTTTTGCCGACGATGTCGCAGTCGTCCAACGTGACCTTCGTGTGCTTCACGGTCCGACGCTGATCGCGGCGCATTCCTATGGCGGCGCGGTGATCAGCCAGGCTGCGGAGGGCGCCGCGAACGTCGTCGGCCTCGTCTACCTCGCGGCATTCGCTCCCGACACGGGTGAGACGCTGAACTACATCAACAACACGCTCGCTCCACTCCTGCCCTCACAAGCCGACGCCGTGCCGATCGATCTGCCGAACGTCGGTGCGAACAACGCTCCGTTCCTCATGATTCGGGAGAACAGGTTCCGCGACGACTTCTGCGCCGACTGTTCGCGGGTGGAGGCCGCCATACTCGCCGCCGCCCAGACTCCCCTGAACGCGTCCGCAACGACCGCTCCGCTACAGGGAACTCCGGCCTGGAAGCAGGTCCCGAGCTGGTACCAGATCTCCGGGGAGGACCGGCTGCTCAACCCTGCGGCACAAAAAATCATGGCTGGCCGACTCGACCCCACCGGCTCGCATACGCTCACCTTGGAGTCCAGCCACGCGTCCCTTGTCAGCCACGCCGGACAGGTCGCCCAGTTCATCGAGCGCGCCGCGACGAACTGCTCTCCCACCGCATCGCCGTGTCACCGCAAGCAGTAGTCGGTAACCACATTCCCGGTATTACGCGGCGCAACGCAGACGGCCGTCCTTGACCCGAGGTTCGAACCCACGTGTTCAACCACGGTGTTTCTCCTGGAGATAGCATGCATCTCCAGGAGAAACGGGTGGAACGCTACCGCCCCGGGCACCCCGGCGTGCATCCGGAAACGATCGTTCTCTTGACGTCGGAGACGTTCATTCAGGCATGCCGCCGTCAATCCATCGCCGAAAGACATCGATCTTCTCTTGTGGCCAGGCGCCGTCGCAGGGCATCGTCCCGTCCTGAAGCCGACCGAGGATAGCGGCCGAGTACCGGCTGACATCGTCGTGGGACCAAAGATCGAAGACAAACCTCATCGACTGGTGGTCACGGTCGCGGAAGAGCTGCTTGACATGGTCGTTGAATCGCACCGCCTCATCGACGGCAGGCAGCGTGATTTCCGGCTGTTCTGTCTGTGTCGGCGGAGCGAATGCCGATATCCGGGACCCGGGCGCCCCGGCCGCGGTGTCCCAGTTCCAGTTCGGCATTGGCATGTGTGCCGGGGGTCTGGCGCCGGCCTGGGAGTTTTCCACCGCCAACCTGGAGCCCCACTCGATATAAGCGGCGAACGCGGAGCGGAACTCCGCGTCGTTGGGGAGCTGGGATTCTCGCGCGGACTGCAACAGAAGCGCAACCCATCGTCCCCGCTTCTCCTCGGTCAGCTCCTTGCCGAGGTGCTGGGAGATCATACGAGTGTAGCCACCGTACTCCTGGCTGTAGCACTTCGGCCCGCCGAAGACTTCCCCGAGCCATTTCGCGACCCGCTGGGGGTGGTCGGGCGACATGTCGGCGAACAGCGGTGCCAGCAGCGAATCCTGGGGAACGTACTTCTCGTAGAAAAGACGTGTCATCCGGGTGAGTGCGGGGAGGCCGCCGGCCCATTCGAAGATCGTGGGCTCGTGACCGGGATCAGGAACGGGATCATGGAACTCGACATACCAGTGCATGCCACTACAGAACGGTTTGTTCTGCGAGTGCCCGCAACGACAAAGGGCATAGTGTTCACGCGAAGTGCCCTCGTTTCGAGGCACGTCTTCGCCATCGTCGGCCACAAGCCGGATACCACCGATGACCCGATAGGGGCCGTCCTTCGACACCTCGACCATCGGCTCGCGCCTGCCGTGGTAATCAACCTCATCGCGGGCTTCGTCGCGTGCCTCGCCCCCACCCATCGCATAGCTGAGGGCGCCGGAGGGGCAGTCACGGACGGCACGGATGATCTCGTCCATCCTGCCGCCGCTGGGACTGACGAAGGGTCCCTCGCCACGATGGAAAACGGTTGGGAGCCTGTCGGTACAGAAGCCCGAGTGCTGACAGGTGCCACGGTTGTCCAGGACGGTCACCTGCTGACCGACATAGGTGTCGCGCCGGTCCGGGACACGCTTGGGATCCGTGGCGTCGGTGAAGCCGATGCGGGCATGCGTCCCGTCACAGAGCGGCTTGCGCTGGGAACCGCCGCAGCGGCACAACGCCAGCTGGGGCCGCACCGGCAGGGGCTGACCCAGCCAGTCATACAGGGCACGAACATTGGTCGCCAGGTAGGGGCCGTTGCCGGCGGCCTGGATAGACGGGCCCACCCCAGCTTGAAGGGTTTGCAGATCGGCCAGCCGGGTCGCCGCCGAGGCCTCATCGGCCACAGCGAGGGCGACGTCCTGCAGCGCCGCGGTGGCCTCGGCGAGTTCGGGCAGGTCCGGGTACTGGACCCGACGTTCGGTAGCCGTCCGCGCCAGCTCCCAGAGCCGGTCGGTCAGCTGGCGTGCGGAGCTCTGCGCGGCCGGCTCGACGTGAGCCGTCGATTCCGTCTCTCCACCCTTGGCTGTGCCATCACCGACAGCCACATGCTGCTGCGCCTGTAGTAGCGGACGGACAACACTGTCACGCAGCCGGGTGCTCACCAGCTGGGACTGTTCGTCGCCGACCGCCCGCCGAAGCTCGGCCTCCACATCGGCAACGGCCGCCAACAGCGAGCGCAGCTTCCCTTCGATACCTGACATCATCCTCTCCTCCTGGGCACCTGGGCACCGTCGACGCTGGTCGAGACGTTGCTCGCGCTCACCATCTCAAGAGCGCGGGCTGGCCGCAAAAAGCGCCGGGCCGTGCGACGCCACCGATTGCAAGAATAGCGTTGTCAGGTCTCCGCCGGGAGCCGCGATCAGGACAGCGAGGTTCTTTACTGTAAATCCATGACAGCCTGTACCGACAGGTTCCAGACATTGGCAGGCCCACGACGCCTACATTCCCAATAGGGCATTTCCGCGGCATCCTGGATCGGAATCGCTCCCCAGCCGGAGCCGCCGGAAAATCATCGCATCCCCGCCGAACGGGACATGGCCGCCCGCCCCGCGGGGAGGGCCCCTGGGCCGAGCAAGGCGACCATCCTCGTCCGGACCCCGTTCGACGAGACCTCCGACTCCTGGATGACCTTGGCGGACGATCCGGGTCTGACCTCTTCGGTGGTCACCGAGGGTCGGCGGTCGACGGCGAATCAGTGAGTTCTGGCGGCCGCGACAACGTCACTGCGAATGGGTCCCCATTGCTTTTGTGCACGCCGAGGACTATACATGCGTTAGCACTCATCAATTTCGAGTGCCAGCCCCTGGCACGACGGGGCCCGAACTGCGGCCTGGAACGTCGTTTTTGTTGCTTTCTTTCTCGACGTTCTCGTCGCTTCGGTGGGCAGGCTGCTGATCTCGGCGGGTTCGACACTTGTGTGCCCGCCGGCGCTCTGCCGGCGCCGATCGGAAGGTGGGCACCGTTGTGGCCCTGCGTTACGGCTTCCTTAGTACTTATCCGCCGACCCAGTGCGGGCTCGCCACATTCACGGCGGCTCTTCACAAACAGCTGGCCGGCCCGGCGGCCGGGGGGTCCAGCGGGGTGGTGCGTCTGCTCGATCGTCCCGGCGCGGCCGTCCCGCCGCAGACCGCTCCGACCGCGGTGGTCGGGGAGCTGGTGGCCGGGACGCGGGACGGTCCGGCACGTGCCGCGCGCCTGCTGAACCGTTTCGATGTCGCGGTGGTGCAGCACGAATACGGCGTCTATGGCGGCCGGGACGGCGACGAGGTGCTCACGGTGCTCCACGGCCTCAACGTCCCGGTGATCGTCGTCCTGCACACGGTGCTCGTGCGCCCGACCCGGCACCAGCGCCACGTCCTGGAGGCGGTCGTCGCGGCGGCTGCCGCGGTGGTCGTGATGACCGAGACGGCGCGAGTCCGGCTCGTCGCCGGGTACCGGGTCGACCCACGCGCCGTGTCGGTCATCCCGCACGGCGCCGACGACAACCGGACGGCCCTGTCGGTGCGGGCCGGCCGACCTACGGTCCTCACCTGGGGTCTGATCGGGCCGGGCAAAGGCATCGAGTGGGGCATCGCCGCGATGGCCGCACTGACCGATCTCGTCCCGGCCCCGCGTTACCTCGTGGCAGGCGAGACTCATCCCAAGGTGCTCGCGCGGGAGGGAACGGCGTATCGCGACAGTTTGGCCGCGCAGGCGCGCCAGCTGGGGGTGTCCGGCTCGGTCGTGTTCGACGCCCGCTACCTCGACGCGGCGTCGCTGGCTGAGATGGTGCGCGGAGCCGACGTCATACTGCTGCCCTACGACTCCCGCGACCAGGTGACCTCCGGCGTCCTCATCGAAGCAGTCGCGGCGCACAAACCGATCGTCGCCACCCGTTTCCCGCACGCGGTCGAGCTCCTCGGTGACGGCGTCGGCCTGCTGGTGCCGCACCGCGATCCGGCGGCGATCGCGACGGCGGTACGCAGCGTCATCGGCGACAACGGCATTGCCAGGGGGCTGGTCCGCGCCGCAGCCGCGCGCGCGCCCGAGCTGTTGTGGCCCACGGTCGCCGACCGCTACCGACAGTTGGCCGCCGGGCTGGGCGCCCGGACGGGAAGCAGCATGACCGACCGGCCCGCGGCGGCGGTGACGGCGACCCTGTGACCGCTGTCGTTTCGTTCGCCCATCTGTTCCGGCTCAGCGACGACATCGGCCTGTTCGAACACGCCTTGGGTGCGGTCCCGCGCCGGGAGCACGGGTACTGCGTCGACGACGTCGCCCGCGGGCTCGTCGTCCTCGCCCGCGAGCCGGATCCGCCGCTTGAGCAGATCCGCCTCCTCAACCGCTATCTCGCCTTCGTCACCGCGGCGCAGGCTGTGGACGGTACCGTACGCAACCGCCGTGACACCGACGGGCGGTGGCGTGACCAGCCCGGTCTCGGCGACTGGTGGGGCCGGGCACTGTGGGGGCTTGGCACCACGGCAGCGCGGGCACCCACCCTGAACCTGCGGGTCACGGCACTGGCCCGGTTCCGGGCCAGTGCGCAGCGCCGGTCCCCCTGGCCGCGGGCGATGACGTTCGCTGCGCTGGGTGCCGGGGAGGTGCTCCTGGCATACCCCGACGACGAGCCCGCCCGGGCGCTGCTCGCCGCGGCCGTCACCGTGATCGGTCCGCCGGGTACCGACCCGGCGTGGCCCTGGCCGGAGCCGTCCCTGCGGTACGCCAACGCGGCCGTGCCCGAAGCGCTCATCCTCGCCGGTGTCTGCCTGCCGGACGAGGCGGCACTCGCCAACGGTCTTCGGCTGCTGGCATGGCTGCTCGATCTGGAGACCTCCGCCGGGCGGCTGTCGCCGACCCCCGTGGGCGGCCGTCGAGCCGGGGATGGTGGCCGGCCCGGCTTCGACCAGCAGCCCATCGAGGCGGCGGCCCTCGCCGACGCCTGCGCCCGGGCCTATGACCTGACCGACCAGTCCCGGTGGCTGACCGGTCTGAGCCGGGCTCAGGCATGGTTCCTCGGCGACAACGACAGCGCCACGCCGCTGGTCGACACCACCACCGGTGGCTGCTGCGACGGTCTCGAGGCCGACGGCCGTAACACCAACCAGGGAGCGGAGTCCACCCTCGCACTGCTCTCGACGGCCCAGCACGCCCGCCGCCTGCTGGCGGCGCCGTGAGCGTCGGGGAACGGGAGCGCAGTGGGCATCCGAGGGGCCGGGATGACCGCAAAGCAACCGACCGACGGAACGAACCGACACCGAGCGTAGAGGCCAGCCTGGTTACGCGGCATCCGCTCGGGGAACTGTCCGTGGACCCGAGCCGGGTGATCGCGAAGCTCTTCCTTCCTGGCGAGGAGGAAGGCGAGGTGCAGTCCCGAGCCGCCGGAATCGTGGACCGCGTGCTCGCCGTGGCCGAGGACGAGGTGGCAGGTCTCGTCGCCCACCTGCTGGCGCTCTTCGGCCCCCGCCACCACGACTACCAGGGCATCCTGGCGCGGCACGCCGCGGTGGTGGCGTCGCGGGTGCGGGCACCCGCGGAGCTGTCGGCGGCACGGATGCTGCTGCTCGGTGCGTGCTTCACCGCCGAGTACGCGGTGGAGGGTGCCGCTGTCACCAACCCCTCTGCCGTACCGCATCCCGACCAGTCCGGACTCCCGCCGGGAGCGCTGCGGGTGGTGCTGAGTCTGCGTGCCATCGGCGAGGGCCACCTGTCCTCGATCGGCTTCGCCGTCGGCGTGGTCGGTCCGGGCCCGACGGTACGTCTGGAACCGCGCACCGGTCCGCTCACCACCGGGCTGGCCGTGCCGGCAGGCTGGGAGCCCGGGCGGCTGCGCACAGTGCTCGCCGCAGATGGGCTCGACGACGAGGTCACGCGGGCGGTCCTCGACAGGCTCGACACTCACGCCGCCGGAGACGACCTCGAACGGGCCTTCACCCGGGTGCCCGCCGACCTGCTCCGCCGGCCGCAGGCACCGGGGATCCTGGCCGGGATCCGCTCGATCGCTGCGTCGCTGCGGCGGGTCGAGTTTCCCCCGGCCGCCACCCTGGCTCAGCGCGTGTTGTGGCCGACCGTCGCCGCCGAGACCAACGGCATGGAGGACGCGCGGTTTGTCCGCTTCGCCGCGCCGGACGGGACCGTCGACTACCAGGCGACCTACACCGCCTACGACGGCCGGCAGATCACCCCACGGCTGCTGACCAGCCCCGACCTGCGGGTCTTCACCGCATCGCCGCTCACGGGCCCGGCCTCGCGGAACAAGGGCATGGCACTGTTCCCCCGGCCCGTCGGCGGCCGGCGTCTCGCGCTGTGCCGCTCCGACGGCGAGACCACCAGCATTGCGACCTCCGACGACGGGCAGGCGTGGGAACTGGGGCGCCCGGTCCACTCTCCCGGGGCCTCCTTCGAGCTGCTCCAGGTCGGCAACTGCGGGTCACCCATCGAGACACCGTCAGGCTGGCTCACGCTCACCCACGGCGTCGGACCGATGCGCACGTACACGATCGGGGCGATCCTGCTCGATCTCGACGACCCGACCACCGTGCTGGCGACGCTGCCCGAGCCGCTGCTCACCCCAACCCGATCCGAGAACGACGGCTACGTCCCCAACGTCGTCTACTCCTGCGGCGGCCTGATCCATGACGGCCGCCTCTGGCTGCCCTACGGAATCAGCGACAGCCGTGTCGGCATAGCCAGCGTCCCGGTCGAGCCGCTTCTCGCCCGCATGACCCGCCCAGGCGAGCGGGCGGCGTGAGCCACCGACGCATCCCATGTCAGCCCGCGTCACTCCCTGCCACCCTCTGTCAGCCCCTGTCAGCCCCTGTCAGCCGAGCAGCCGCCGGTAGACGGTGAGGTAGTCAGCGACCATGCGTGCCGCGGAGAACCGTCGCTGCGCTGTGGCACGGCAGGCGCCGCGGTCCAGGCCGGCGGCTCGCTCCACCGCGGCCGCGGCTGCCGCCGGCCCGTCGACCAGGTACCCGGTGACGCCCTCGTCGACCACCTCCGGCATCGCACCCCGCGGATAGGTCACAACGGGTGTCCCGCAGGCCATCGCCTCGACCACGGCCAGCCCGAACGGCTCGTCGAACGCGACCGGGTGCAACAGGGCCGCCGCCGAGCCGAGCACCTCCGCGCGCTGACGCGGCCCCACCGAGCCGAGGTAACGGACCCGGTCCCCGTCGACATGGGGCTGGACCCGCTCGGCGAAGTAGCGCTCGTCCTGGACGATCCCGCAGATCACCAGCCGCCGGCCGGCACGGCGGGCGATGTCGATGGCCACCGCTGTGCCCTTGTCCGGATGGATCCGGCCGAGCACGACCAGGTCCTCCCCGCCGACGGCCGAGAACGGCAGCGCCGCCATGTCGATGCCGTGGTGGACGGTGGCGACATAGTCCAGCTCCGGACGGCGGTCGGCATCGGAGATGGACACGTACGCCGACCCCGCCCGCGCGTACGCCGGGACGATACGCGAGTCCGAAAAGCCGTGGACGGTCGTCACCATCGGCGCCCGGACGTGGGCCGCGAACGCCAGCGGTAGCCAGTCGAGATGGTTGTGCACCACGTCGAACTCACCCGAACGGCTCAGGGCGTGCGCAACGTGCAGCGCCTCCCACACCCGACCATCGAGCGCCGGGTCCTCCGCGTACCCGTGCGGGCACACGCCGTCCAGCGCGCCGGCTGTCTGCGAGTCCAGCGTCGCGAAGAGGGTGACATCGACCCCGCACTCAACCAAACCCTCCGCGATCAGGCTGGTGATCTGCTCCCACGGGCCGTAATGCCGCGGCGGGGTACGCCACGCCACCGGCGCCAACAGTGCCACCTTCACACGGACAAACCCTACTCGATCCGCCTACTCGGGAAGTTCGGTGAGCCCATAGGCGCGCAGCGCGACCCGCGTAGCCGCCGCCACGTCTCGTCGGTCGAACGCATCCGCCAGGGCGACGCCGTCTGCCTCACTGATTTCCAGCGGATCCGGTACGCGAATCCGGCGAAGGTACTGCGCCTGAAACCGGAGGGTGCCACCGCGCATCTTCACGGCGTAGGCCGCCACGAAAGCCTCAGCTACCTTGGACAGTAGTAGTCCTCCGAGGACTCTCAGATCCCATCCGTCGGAAACGATGTAGTACAGGTTGTGATGAGGGTACAAACCACCTTGATCCAAGACTGGATGGATGGTCGACTTCATATCCGGGAGGAGTAGTTTTGGCTTCGCGATAAGCCGATGATCGACTTTGTCGATAGTTCTGTACCAGCGGGCGGGTTGCCTCCTTGCAACGTAACGTTTATGCAAAACGCTACTGTGTCGCTCGAAGTACGCGGCAAGGCGGGGAAAATCAGCGAGGTTGACGAGTCCTCCTTGCGGGTCCCACGGATTCACCAGGTAGGAGCCGTTCCAATGGAGCACGCCACCGGTGGTATCTCGGACCATGGCGAGCGGGAGGAGGCGACCGTCCTCCACCTCGACGCGATCCGCATTGTTGGTGATGAAAACCTCGTCGGCGCCGGTTGCAACACCGATACCCACCCGGGTACGGGTGGTCTCGTCCTCCAAGGGTCGAAATCGATCGCCGAGTTCTTCTAGCATGGCCAGTCGCGCAGGGGAGCCCACGGGCCATGAATCTCCTCCTGGGAACCAGCGGGGCAACCGAGCTGCGTGGTAGGATGCGGTACTAATTCCTATCTGATCCGGCCTCTCGACCCAACGGCGAAATTCGTCGGCTTGAAGAGGGCCAAAGGACCCAGTGGTGTCGGCGGCGATGGCCGAACCCTGGCCGGCGTTCCTGATGATGGTTATGGCCGGGTAGGCTGACACCGGCTCGTGAAAAGCGTCCACATCGTGCATCGTCAGTACGATATCCATGCTGTATTGACGGTTCACCATCTCGCGAAGTCTGCGCCCGTACTGGTTTCGCATCCAACGATCGGCACAGATGAACCCGAGCCGACCACCCGGTTTGAGGCTCCGCAGGCCGACTTCGTAGAAACCGATGTAGATGTCCGCCCTACCGCCCATGGCGGGGCAGGTTGCCCGGTAGGCGGCCATGCGCTCATTCGGAACGTCTTCAAGTCGAATATAGGGCGGGTTGCCCACGACGAAGTCCGCCTTTTGGACGTCGTCTCGCTGTAGCAGATAGTCGCCCTGCCTGACCCAGGTGGCGGCAACCTTCTCTACAACAAGATGATCCCATCCAGCCGCGAGCAGGTGTTGCGTCACACAATCTCGGCTCGACTGGACGTTGTGATCCAGGAAATCGTAGGCCGCTACCGCGTGGACCGCATCCAGTAGGGAGCGGTCATGTGTCCGACACGACGCGCTCAGACGCTCGGATATCGGTCCAAGGAAGGCTCCTGCGCCGCATGCCGGCTCAACTATCGTCGTTGCGGCAAGATCATTTTTG
>NZ_CAUVXL010000259.1:0-15569 GCF_963555915.1 Protofrankia sp. Cas4 | reverse complement strand
CGACATCATCGGTCAGGGTGTCGACGAAGGCGCCTTCGACCCGGCCGTCGACCCCGCGGTCGCGGCCAACAGCATTATGCAGTTGATGAACTACACCCACCTGTGGTATAGACCCGAGGGTCGGCTGTCATTCGCCGACATCGGGGACTGGTACCGCACTTTCATCCTGCGCGGGCTCGCTCGGGCGCCGATCGGCTAGTGGGCCAAAGGCGATGCGATCGTGGTTCTGTCGCATCGCCGGGGGCCGAAGTCCCCCGGGTCACTGATGGCAGGCCCGAGGTCAGCCGGTACCAGGGCGCGGCTGCGGTCTGACGGACCTGAGCGACGGCCGCCGTCCGCGGCCGCGGGAAGCGGCAAAGGAGAAGACCATGACACCGGTCGTCGATTACCCCCTGTTCGACGCGGACTCGCACCTGTACGAACCGCGTGACGCGTTCGCCGACTACATCGACCCCGCATTTCGTGCGGAGGCGTTGCGACCGGTCCGCGACGCCGCCGGTACCGAACTGATCGTGGCTGGTGATCGGATTGTGACGTTCACCGACGGCAACCTGTACGAGCAGGTGCACGTCCCGGGGACGCTCGCCGAGAAGCTGCGCGCGATGAAGACCGGGATCGCCGACGACGAGCGCTTCTACCAGAAGCCCCGGCCTGAGTACCTGCAGCCGCAGGCCCGGCTGGCCGACCTCGATCGCCAGGGTGTCGAGGCTGCGCTTGTCTTTCCCGGGCTGGCGCTGTTCGCCGAGTCGTTCTGCCGGCGCACCGATGTCCTGTACGCCAACCTCAACGCCTTCAACCGGTGGCTGTTCGAAACCTGGGGGTTCGCGAACGGCGGCCGGCTGTTCTGCCCGCCGGCGATCTCGTTCCGGGACCTGGACGAGGCGGTTCGCCAAACCGAATGGGTGCTGGAACGCGGCGCCCGAGTCGTGATGTTGCGCACCGGACCGGCCTACGGCCGCTCGCCCGCAGACCCGTATTTCGACCCGATCTGGGCACGGCTCAACGAAGCGGCCGTGGGCGTCGCCTATCACATCACCGATTGCGGCTACAACGAGCGTGAAGCCGTGCATTGGGGCCAGGACTCCAATCCGCGCCCGTATGATCAGTCCGCCTGGCAGTGGATGAACCTGTATGGCGACCGGGCGATCATGGATACTCTGTCCGCGCTCGTCTACGACAACCTGTTCGGTCGATTTCCGCAGCTCAAGGTCATATCCGTCGAGCACGGTGCAGGCTGGTTGCCGTACTTCATGGGGCGCATCGACAAGATGCGCGGCATGGGACGCAACGGCCCGTGGATAGGCGGTCCCCTACCCTGCAGGCCGACCGAGATCGTGCGTGCGCACATCCTGGTGGTCCCCTACCCGGAGGACGACATCGCCGAGATCGCCGGCGCGGTGGGATCGGATTGCCTGGTGATGGGTTCGGACTATCCGCACGGGGAGGGCATGGCTGACCCGTCGCAGATGCCGAAACTGGTGGACTTCCTGCCGGCGAAGGAGCAGCGGGCGGTCTGCCGGGATCGTGGCATGGCCTTTGTGGGCCGGGCCGCGGCGGGGTGAACGTCCGCGTGAACGGCTGGGCGAACGGCCGCCCGGCCGTTCGCCCAGCTCTGGAGCGATCCCGTTTCTGCGGGCAGCGGACCTGAGGTTCACTGCCCACCGAAACGGGAAGCCGCTTCACTCCTCAGGCGAGAGCCGCAAGGGCCTCGTTGAAGCTCGTCGACGGACGCATGACAGCCGCGGCCATGGAGGCGTCGGGCTGGTAGTAACCTCCGATGTCGGTCGGCGAGCCCTGGACCGCGATCAGCTCGTCGACGATGGTCTGCTCCTGCTCGGCGAGCGTCTTGGCCAGGCCTGCGAACGCCGCCGCGAGATCGGCGTCGTCGGTCTGCGTGGCCAGCTCCTGCGCCCAGTAGAACGCCAGGTAGAAGTGACTGCCGCGGTTGTCGAGGCCGCCCAGGCGGCGGCTGGGCGACTTGTCCTCGTTGAGGAAGGTGGCAGTCGCGCGGTCGAGGGTGTCGGCGAGCACCTGAGCGCGTGCGTTACCCGTCGTCTGGGCGAGATGCTCGAAGCTGACCGCCAGCGCGAGGAACTCGCCCAGGCTGTCCCAGCGCAGGTAGTTCTCCTTGAGGAGCTGCTGGACGTGCTTGGGTGCGGAGCCGCCGGCCCCGGTCTCGAACAGGCCGCCGCCGTTCATGAGCGGGACGACCGAGAGCATCTTGGCGCTCGTACCGAGCTCCAGGATCGGGAACAGGTCGGTCAGGTAGTCACGCAGTACGTTGCCGGTAACCGAGATCGTGTTCTCGCCGCGGCGGATCCGCTCCAGCGAGAACGCGATCGCGTCGACCGGCGCCATGACCTCGATCTGCAGTCCCCGGATGTCGTGTTCGGGCAGGTATGCCCTGACTTTCTCGATCACCTTCGCGTCGTGCGCGCGGTTCTCGTCCAGCCAGAACACCGCCGGGTCGCCGGTGGCGCGGGCGCGGGTGACCGCGAGCTTCACCCAGTCCCTGATCGGTGCATCCTTGGCCTGGCATACGCGGAAGATGTCGCCGGCGGCGACCACCTGCTCCACAACCACGTCGCCGGCCTCGTCGACGACCCGCACCGTGCCCGTGGTGGGGATCTCGAAGGTCTTGTCGTGGCTGCCGTACTCCTCGGCCTGCTGCGCCATCAGACCGACGTTGGACACCGAGCCCATCGTCGCGGGGTCGAAGGCCCCGTTCGCCCGACAGTCGTCGAGGACGACCTGGTAGATGCCGGCGTAGCTGCTGTCGGGGAGAACCGCGAGGGTGTCCGCCTCCTGGCCGTCCGGCCCCCACATGCGACCAGAGGTGCGGATCATGGCCGGCATGGAGGCGTCGACGATGACATCGCTGGGCACGTGCAGGTTGGTGATGCCGCGGTCGGAGTCGACCATCGCCAGGGCGGGCCCGGCAGTCAGCTCGGCGGAGAAGGAGGCCTTGATCTCCGCGCCTTCGGGCAGCTGTTCCAGGCCCTTGAGGATGGCGCCGAGCCCGTCGTTCGGGCTCAGGCCTGCGGCGGCGAGCGTCGCACCGTACGCGGCGAACGTCGCCGGGAAGAAGGCCCGCACCACGTGACCGAAGATGATCGGGTCGGAGACCTTCATCATCGTCGCCTTCAGGTGCACCGAGAACAGTACGCCCTCGGCCTTGGCCCGGGCGATCTGTGCCGCAAGGAACTCATACAGCGCGGCCACGCGCATCACCGACGCGTCCACGACCTCGCCCGCCAGCACCGGCACGGACGCACGCAGGACGGTGGTGGCACCGTCGTCACCCGCCAGTTCGATGCGCACCGAGCCGTCCCGGGTGATGACCACGGACCGCTCGGTGGAGCGGAAATCGTCGGCAACCATGGTGGCGACGTTCGTCTTCGAGTCGGACCGCCACGCGCCCATCCGGTGCGGGTGGGTCCTGGCGTAGTTTTTCACCGACGCAGGGGCACGGCGATCGGAGTTGCCCTCGCGTAGCACCGGATTGACCGCACTGCCCTTGACCGTGTCGTAACGGACGCGGATGGCCCGATCATCGTCGGTCTTCGGGTCGTCAGGGTAGTCCGGCAACGCGTAGCCATGCTGCTGCAGCTCGGCGATCGCCGCCTTCAGCTGCGGAAGCGACGCCGAGACGTTCGGCAGCTTGATGATGTTCGCCCCGGGCGTCCTGGCCAGTTCACCGAGCTCGGTGAGCGCGTCAGGGATGCGCTGAGCCTCCCCGAGATACTCGGGGAAACTGGCGATGATCCGCCCCGCCAGGGAGATGTCACGGCTTTCGACACTGACACCGGCCGCTCGGGCGTATGCCTGGACCACTGGCAGGAACGCGTACGTCGCCAGGGCCGGGGCCTCGTCAGTGTGGGTGTAGATGATGGTCGAATCAGTCACCGATACTCCGCTTCACGTATACTTTGCCTCAATCTCAAGGTATATCCTGATCATCCCACCCTTGCTTTGATCACGACGGCGGGTGTGCGCTCATCGTCATCGACCGCCCGGCTGGCAGCTGCGGTGGAACACCGCACCAGACTGAGGGTCAGGCGCATTCGACCCTCTCATGCGGACGGCTTCGGCGAGCCCACCACCGCCCACATCAGGGTTCTGGAGATCCATACCGTTCAGATCAGTTCTGCGGGAGGCGGACCGATATCACGCCAACGCAGCCGCCTTGCGCAGCAGCACCGACCGCTCGCGGACGTTGCAGCACAGTCGGGCGGCGAGCTCCAGCTCGGCCCGTGCCTCCGCGGTCCGGCCGAGTCGGACGAGCAGCTCACCGCGCACGCTCGGGAGCAGGTACGACCTCGACAGGCGGTCCGAGGCGACCAGCTCATCCACGATAGACAGCGCCTGCTGTGGTCCATTCGCCATCGCGACGGCGACGGCCCGGTTGAGCTCGACGACGGGTGACCGAGCCACGCGGCCGAGCGCCTCATAGAGGAGCACGACACGCTCCCAGTCGGTCTCCGACACCGAGGACGCCGACGCGTGGCAGGCGGCGATCGCTGCCTGCAGCCCGTACGGTCCCAGGCCACGCCCGAGCGCCGAGGCCCGGCCGATCGCGGCCAGACCGCGACGGATCGCCGACCGGTCCCACCGGCGCCGGTCCTGATCCTCCAGGAGCACGGCCTCGCCATCGGGCCCGGTGCGCGCGGGAAAACGCGCGGCCGTGAGCTCGAACAGGGCGAGCAGCCCGCACACCTCCGGCTCGTCGGGCAACAATGCGGCCAGCATCCGGGCCAGCCGGATCGCCTCGTACGCGAGATCGGGACGCAGCAGGCGGTCACCGGTCGTCGCCGTCGAGCCCTCCGCGAAAATCACGTACAGCACGCTCAGGACACCACCGAGCCGGTGGCGCCGTTCCTCGGACGGCGGCAGCTCGAACGGCACTCCCGCCGCGGCGATCGTCTTCTTCGCCCGCGTGATCCGTGCCTGGACCGTCGGCACGGGCACGAGGAACGCCCGGGCGATCTCCTCGCTCGCCAGGCCGCCGACCGTGCGCAGCGTCAGGGCCACCCGGGCCTCGGACGAGAGCACCGGATGACAGGCCACGAACATCAGCGCGAGGACGTCGTCCTCGACCCGGTCGGGATCCCACGGCAGGTCATCCGACCGGTCCCGCGGGGCCACCGCGCCCGAGCTCACCTCACCCTCGGCGAGCTGGCCGGCGAGCATGGCGTAGCGCTCGTCGAGTGCCGACCGGCGGCGGAAGCTGTCGATGGCGCGCCGCCGCGCGGTCGACAGCAGCCAGCCCACCGGGTTCGCCGGCGCACCGTCTCGCGACCAGGTGACGAGCGCCTCCGCCACCGCCGCCTGCGCGACGTCCTCGGCGAGCGCGAAGTCCCCGGTGTAGCGGGCCAGCGCACCGACGATCCGTGCGGAGGAGATCCGCCAGACGGCCTCGACGGCCCGCCGCGCCGACTCGGTGCTCGGCGGGCCGCCGGTGGCCGCGGGCATCAGAGCTGGCCGGTCCGCTCGCGCCACGCCCGCTCCTTGATGATCCACTCATTGTCCTGCGGGAACTCCTCGATGCTCGGCACGCGGCGGATCTCGCACTTCGTGCCGGCAGCCGCCGGCAGTCGCTTGGCCCACTCGACCGCCTCCTCCTTCGAGGCCACGTCGATCACGTAGAAACCGCCGAACAGCTCCTTCGTCTCGCCGTACGGACCGTCGGTGACCACCGGCGTCTCGCCGCTGAAGTCGACCACCACGCCCTGGGTCGGGTCGTCCAGGCCCTCGGCGGCGACGAGCACGCCAGCCCGGATCATCTCCTCGCTGAAACGACCCACCGTCTCGAGCCTCTGCTCGAAGGGCGTCTCCATCATCTTCGCGACGGATTCGTCCGTGCCTCGCATGATCAGCATGTACTTCGGCATCGTCGATCTCCTTGATCTCGCCGGTCGCCTCTCGACCCTGTCACTCCCAGGTCGAACGGGACAGCCGCGAATCGACACGTCAGACGGACCCAGGCCAGCCAGGGCACTGGTCATAGTCGGACCCGCGCAGCTGGACCGCGAGATCGCGGCCCACGGAACTCCGGTGCCGCCGTCGAACTGACCAGCGTGAGGCCGGGGCCGGGGCCGGGCAGCGCGGCACAGTCGTCCAGAGCACCCACCATTGTCTCTGTGCATTTCCGTCGACGGGATGACTGCCGTCACGGGACTGTTGCCGGCACCGAACTGTTGATCTGACGATCTTCGGAGGGCGGCACCGATCGCCGGGTTGACAGGCGCGCTTCCGCGTAGATCGCCAGACGGCTCGCGAGATAGTTGATGCCGATGAAGATAGCGGCGATCACCAGATATGTCTGAATCGGGTTGTGCAGTGTCTGAATGGCGATCAGACCGCGGCGCAGCAGCTCCTCGTAGGCGATGAACGCGCCGAGAGACGTGTCTTTGAGGATCACGACGAGCTGGCTGATCAATGCTGGCAGCATCGATCGGAACGCCTGGGGCAACAGGATGAACCGCATGGACTGGGCGCGAGTGAGACCCAGCGCGGCGGCGGCGTCGGACTGACCTTTCGGTACCGCGAGGATACCCGCCCGGACGATCTCGGAGATGACCACCGAGTTGTAGGCTGTGAGACCGATGACGATGTACCACAACAGCGGCAGCTTGAGCCCATACGTGGGGAGAACCTGATACGCGAAAAAGATTGCGATAACCACCGGGACGGCGCGCAGGATCTCAACCGTACCGACGATTATCCCGCGGTACCATCGGGATGTCGAGATCCTCGTCGCCGCGATGAGAACCCCGAACGGCAGCGACAACGACATCGCCAGGGCGGCGGCCGTCAGGGTGTGCAGGAGACCGCCGCCGAACAGGCGCCACAGGTCGGCGAAGTTCGCGTCGTTCGGGTCGAACAGCGGGCTCCACTTCGCAGCGGCGAACTGGCCGTTCGCGGCGAGCCGCCGTACGACGAGCGCCGCGATGCCGACCAGGGCCAGGCCCGCCACCACCGTGGCGATACGGATCCGCCGTCGCCCGCGGGGGCCCGGCGCATCGTAGAGATGGCCTCCGCTCACCGGGCGACCGTCATACGCTTCTCCAGTACCCCCAGGAGCAGACCTGCGGGAATAATGATGATCAGATAACCGATCACCACGCCGGTGTAGACCGGCAGTGCCGGTTCACCCCGGGCGCTGTTCAGCGTGTTCGCCACACTGTAAAGTTCGCCGCCGACCCCGAAGGCGCCGAGGATCGCCGAATTTTTGATCATTGCGATCGCGACGCTGCCCAGCGGCGGAATCACCGCCCGCACAGCCTGCGGCAGCACGATCAGTCGTAGCGACTGACCGAAGGTGAGACCTATCGCGCGCGCGGCCTCGGCCTGGCCTGCGTCGACCGCGCCAATACCGCTGCGTAGCGCCTCGCACACGAACGCAGCGGTATAAACAGCGAGCCCGGCGACACCGAAAACCAAATAGGCACCGTTGATGCCCACCTCGGGGAGGCCGAACGCAAAGAAGAACAGAACAATCGTCAATGGACAGTTACGGACCAGCGTGACGTACGCGGTGCCGGTGGCTCGCAGGGGTGCCACGGGCGACACCCGGAACACCGCCAGCACGATCCCGAGCAGCAACGCCCCCACAGCCGCCAAGCCGCAGATCTTCAATGTTCCCAGCAGGCCGTGGGCGTACAGGCCCACGTTGTCGGTGATGACACCCATGGCGGCTCCCGTGGTGATCTTAGCTCAGGAACAGGTGGCGAGTGTGGGGAGGGTCGGTGTGGTCCCGGTGACCTTACCCGCCGTGGACTGCCAGGCCTTGGCGTAGCGCCCGTCCGCCGACGCCGCGGTCAGCTGCTCGTGAATGAACTGGCAGAAGGCGATGTCACCCTTTTTGATACCGATGCCGTAGGGCTCGGTGGTGAAGGGCTTGTCGACCAGCTTGAAGGCACCGCCGCTGGCGTCGGCAAGGCCCAACAGGACGACGTTGTCGGTGGTGACGGCATCGACCTGGCCGGTGCGCAAGGCATCCGCACACTTGGAGTAGACGTCGAAGAGCACGATGTTGGACGCGTCGACGTATTGTTTGATCTTCTCAGCCGGAGTCGACCCGGAGACGGAGCAGACCTTCGCGTTCGCGGGACGCAACGACTCCGGCCCGGTGATGGTGGTGTTGTCCTTCTTCACCATGATGTCCTGGCCGGCCTGGTAGTAGGGCCCGGCGAAGCTGACGAGCTGCTTGCGTTTGTCATTGATCGTGTAGGTGGCGACGACGAAGTCGACCTTGCCCTGCTGGATCGCTCCCTCACGCTGGGACGACGGCGTCTCGACGAAGGTGATGCCACTCTCGTTGATCCCCATACCGGCGGATATGATCTTCGCGATTTCGACGTCGAATCCGGCGACCTTGCCATCAAGCCCTTTCAGCCCGAACAACGGCTGGTCGAACTTGGTGCCGACGGTGACCTTCCCCGCAGCGGCGAGCCTCGCCATCGTCGTGCCGGCGGCGAAGGTGGGTGAGCTCCCGGCGCCGACCGTCTTGTCGGTCGAGGCGGTCGAGTCGCCTCCGCAGCCGGCGACGGCGAGCGTGACCGCACAGGCGAGCACGGTCGCCGCGAACCATCGCCGTCGCATGGAGCGCGCCGGGAGCAGACGGCGCCGGACCGGTGGCTGTGGAATCCGCATGTTTGTCCTCTCAATGGATGTGTCGGCCGTGAAAGCTGGCGGTGCGGCAACCCGGTTGAACAGCCCGGTGGGCCGCCGGATAGCGGGGCACGCTATCAGTGCGGGAGGACACGGGCCAGGAAATCACGGGCCCTCGGTGTCCGTGGGTTGTCGAAAAAGCTTTCCGGCGTCCCTTCCTCAAGGATTCGACCGTCAGCCATGAATACGATACGGTGTGCGGCGCGCCGGGCGAACCCCATCTCGTGGGTGACCACAACCATGGTCATGCCGTCGCCGGCGAGCTCCGTCATGACGTCGAGCACCTCGGCGATGTACTCCGGATCGAGGGCCGAGGTGGGCTCGTCGAACAGGATCACCTTCGGGTCCATGGCAAGCGCCCGGGCAATCGCGACGCGTTGCTGTTGCCCGCCAGAAAGATGAGCAGGGTAGCTGTCTGCCTTTTCCCCGATGCCCACCCGGTCGAGTAGTTCCCGGCCCTGACGCTCGGCCGCTTCCCGCGGGATTCTCTTGACCTTGATCGGCCCGAGAGTGACGTTCTCCAGCGCGGTCTTGTGCGCAAACAGGTTGAACGACTGGAAGACCATGCCCACTTCGGCGCGTAACCGCGCGAGGGCACGCCCCTCGTCGGGCAGTCGCTCCCCGCCAATCATGATCTGACCGGCGTCCACGGTCTCCAGGCGGTTGATACACCTGCACAGTGTCGACTTACCCGATCCCGAAGGGCCGATGACGACGACCACCTCACCGCTGTGCACAGTGAGGTTGATCTCGTGGAGTGCACGGAAACCACCAAACGATTTCTCGACGCCCGCCATGATGATCAGCGGTTCACCCCGAGCGTCCTCCGTCACGGTCAACCCTTCGGTCAGATTGAGCGGAACGGTAGCAGGTACAGGTCACCGACCGGTAGGGGAGTCCGGAATCCGGGCCTGTCCGGAAGTGGACGCCGGCGAACGCGCGGAAAGCATATTGACATACTCTGGTGCCACGGGCTGGCTCTGTGGGTCCGATAGCTTCGGATCCGGACGTTCGGATGGCCCCGGGCGCCGCTGGGATCCTCTTGGATCGCGTCCGATGTGCGACATGCTACCGGTGGCCGGTACGCCGAGATCAGCAAGGAGCGTCAGCGCGGACATCCGACCAGACCCGGCTACGGCGCGCTTGCCTCCTGCCGGGCGGAGACCTCCGGGCGCAGGTCCGTCGGCAGCACGAGTTTGCGTGCCTCGCGCCGCAGTACTTTGCCGTAGGCGTTTTTGGGCAGGGCGTCGAGGTAGATGATCTGTTTGGGTTTCTTGAAGCTGGCGATGTGGGTACGGCTGAAGTCGATGAGTTCGTGTTCGGGTGGCGGATGCTCGAGCGGCGCCTATCCGCCGGCGAAAGTGGTAATAACTCGCCCGCTCTTGGTGGTGTCGACGCCAGTCCGACCAGCGCCGAGTGACGCTGAAAGGGATGGCCTTCTGCCAGACCTGGGCAATAATATGACGGATCCCATTGAGGTCTGCAATCAGCCCGACGGCACGCCACCGCGTACGCGATCCGATTCTCTATGAGACGATCAACGCATGCACGGGACAAAGGGGGCGTCGTAGGTGACCCAGCCGAATCACCAACTGCGAAGCGCCAGGGAACGGATCGAGTCACCGCATGCCCCCGGCGAGTCCCTGTCACGTCGGGAACTCGCCGAGCTCGTGAATGCTGCTGTGTTCTCAGCGACAGGTCGTACGGTCATGGTCGACGATCATTACATCGGCAAGCTCGAACGAGGGATCATCCGATGGCCACAGGACAACTACCGTACGGCATTCCGTGCCATACTCCGGGTATCGTCCGATGCTGAGCTCGGTTTCCGTCGACCACGCCGCCCTCACTCACGTCGAGCCGACGAAACCATCCCCTCAGCGGCCCTCATCGCTCCCGGTACCGTCCCCCCGAGCGGCTACCCGTTAGCTGAAGGTGCAGACTCACAGCTACGTTTGACGACCACACCGGCGGGGAGCCTCCCCGCCGATCTCGCACTATTGGACGAGTGGTCGGCCATGTTACGTAGAGACCTACTCACCCAAGGGGCGGTGACCCTCACCGCGCTCACACACCTTGAGTCCTACCTGTCCGCACTTGACGCCGATCCGGCCGCCAAGATCTCTGTGCTCCGTTCGGTGATCACAGCGCAGCGTCGCCGTGAGGGGTCGATGCCCGCTCGCGGGCTCGCCGGAATCGTAGTCGAGCATTTGCGTTTACTCCGCGCCGTAGGAGAAGACGCCCAAGAGCCAGCAGCACAGCGGCTCGCCGCCGAGGGGTTGAGCGAGGGATACGGGTTCCTTGCCTGGCTTGCGTGGGACATGTGGGAGATCGGTTCTGCTCAGCGGTACTACCATGCCGCCGTCCGCATGGCACGCCAGTCACGGCATCCCACCCTGACGGCCTACATGCTAGGCAGTACCGCCGTGTTCACCACGAAATCCGGCAATTCCCATCGTGCCGTGGACCTGATTCATCAGGCACGTGAATCCCTCCCAGCCCGCACACACGACACCATCAAAGCTTGGCTGTACTCCACCTCTGCCGCCGCGTACGCTTCCGCGCAGCAACCAGACGAGACATGGCGATATCTTGATATGGCCCATGAGGCCACGGCTCGCATCCGAGTGGATGATAATCCGCCATGGCCGTGGATCATGCGTTTTGACGGCGAAAAACTAGCAGGATACCGGCTTATAGCCGCCGTGGATCTTCACAATCCAACAGCGGCTCTGAGTAGTGCGTCGCTCGCCACAAAAGCGCAGGCCCACAGCGCCCAGCATGCGCTTAATCTCCTGGCAAAAACAGACGCTCATGCGATGAACCGAGACTATGACCAAAGCGCGACCGTTGCCCTCACCGCGCTCGATGCTGCATCGATGAAAACATCTCAGAGGGTCATCCGCGCAGCGTAGAAGACACGCCACGCACTTCCCGTTAAGCTTCGCATCGAATCAGTTCAGCGGCTTGACGCGAGACTCCGAACCTTGGACCCGCTCGACATCTGAAAGGCGCCTTCCACTGTGATCAACGTCGGCATTACAGGGCATCGTGCGCTCACTCCGATGATCGAAGGATACATACGTCGAGAGATTCGTGTAACCCTCCAAACACAAAACGCCTCCGACCTTACCGGAATCACGTGCCTCGCAGACGGCGCGGACACCATATTCGCCGAAGTCGTCTCGGAGATGGGTGGCCGACTGATTGTGATCGTTCCCGCCACCACTTACCGCGATAACCTCCCGGCTGAACACCATTCCGCATACGACCAGCTCTACAACCAGGCAAACGAGATCTACCGCCTGGCCTTCCACGAGTCGAGCTCCAAGGCCCATATGCAGGCCAGCCGCCTACTGACAAGGTTGATCAACTGATCGCAGTATGGGACGGACAACCAAGCCGAGGACCCGGCGGGACAGCCGATGTGATCGACTATGCGCACGCCAAGAGCATCCCAGTCACCGTCATCTGGCCCGCAGGCGCGGTAAGACCCTGAAGAGCGGCGGGGGCGCGGCTCGCGCCGGTGCCGTTCGCCCCGTCCCGGACCGCGGCCCGGCTCGCGGAACGGTTCGGGCCCAGCCAGCTCGCCGGGATCGAGACCGGCCTGGCCGGGATCGCCGGGATCGCCTGGATCGCCTGGATCGCCTGGATCGCCTGGATCGCCAGGCAGATGATGGGCTTCCTGCCGGCGCAGCGGCGCGCCGAGCTCGTCACCCACCGCCCGACGCTGGACTGCGACTCGACCGACGTTGAGGTCTACGGCCACGCGAAGCATGGTCCCGGACCCGATATCGATCAAGTCGAGAATCCGTTGACGATCTTCGGCAGCGCTATTGGCGGATGTAGGTCTGACTCCTGTGCATGCAGGGTTGAGGATCAAGACCCGGGGTGGGTGTTGGAGCACCGACCCCGGGTCGTTGCCGTTCCGGCGTTCGATCCGGGAACCGCCCGTCGGAAGATCCATTACGGCGAGACGGTGAGATCAACGGTGGCACCCGTGTCGGCGCGGAGCGGCAGATGCTGCAGGAATGGCACTACTTCTTCGACTACAGGCGACGGTGGCGGAACCTGCGGAAAATTCGGCGAGCGCCGCCACGTCGGCGACCGGGCGCCCGCGAGCACGGGGGCGCGCAGCGGAGCCGCTCGATGTTGACGGCGACGCCGGGCGAGGACATGTCGACGATGAGTTGGCTCAGGCCGCCGTGCCTGTCGTCGCCGGCCGGTGTCTTTCAGCAGAGGACCACGAAGTAGTGGCTGTGGTGGGCGTGGCTCGTCCTTCGGGCCCAACGTGACGAGAGCGAAGGCCGGCAGATCAGCCATCGGCCTTGGTGGCGCCCTCGAGCTCCATGTGCGTTCGCTTCCCGCGCCGGGCCATCTCGCTGATAATGCTATAGTATAGTAACAATTTAAAGATCTAGGGCTGCTTACCGGCGAACCCGTGGTTGGCGGACCTGACGGGGACCACCGTTTCAGTCCCGGCGACGAGCACCGGCCACGGACACAAAGAGGGGTTTGATGGACTACTCGCGGTACCGGCACCTCGAGGTCACGCAGGACGGCGGGATTGCGACGGTCACGATCAACCGTCCCGAGGTGAAGAACGCAATCCATCACGAGCTCCACGAGGAATTCGGGACGATCTTCGCCGATCTCGACATCGACGATTCGTGCGATGTCGTCGTCCTCACCGGTGCCGTCGGCGCGTTCTCGGGGGCGGCGATCTCAACTGGATCCTGGCCATGTGCGGCGACTTCGTCTACGCGACGCCCGACGCCGTGTTCGCCGACCCGCACGTCGCTGTCGGCCTGGTCGCGGGCGACGGCGGCGCGGTGATCTGGCCACAGCTGGTCGGCTACGCCCGTGCCCGCCGCTACCTGCTGACCGGCGACGCGATCCGTGGCAGGGAAGCGGCCGAGATGGGCCTCATCACCGAGGCCGTTCCCGACGACCAGCTCGATGCGCTCGTCGACGCCATGGCGCAGCGTCTCGCGTCCGGCGCGTCATACGCTATCAAGTACACCAAGGCCGCCATCAATGCCGGCCTCAAGGTGACCGCCGCTGCCGTCATCGATCGGGCTTCCGCCTTCGAGAACCTCACCCAGTTCACGAACGACAACCGAATCGCCGCCGAGGCTTTCCTCACCAAGGAGAAGCCTGTTTTCACCCGGTCCTGAGCCTCGGCTGGTGTCCTGAAGCTCGACTGGTGTTCTGAGCCTCAGCTAATAGAGACAGGGGGCAAGTAGCTCAGTGTCCAGACGTTGTGACGTGGTCTCATGAGCGATCGTCCGGTATCCCTTGCCAAGGGCCGTGTCCGCGTCAATCGGGTCGCCGATATCGTGGCGGATCGCATCCGCGAGCTCATTGTCACCGGCGACCTGGCGGACGGCGATCGCCTGCCACGCCTGGATGTTCTACTCAAGGACTTCGGCGTCAGCGGGCCCTCGATGCGCGAGGCCCTGCGCGTCCTGGAGTCCGAGGGGCTCATCACCGTTCAACGCGGCAGCATCGGCGGCGCCGTGGTCCACCGTCCCGATGCGAAGACCGCTGCCTACATCGTGGCCCTGGTGCTGCGTAGTCGAGACACGCAGTTGCGCGATGTGTTCGAGGGCATGTCCCTTCTCGAGCCGGTGTGTGCGATGTTGTGCGCGCGTCGCCCGGACCGCAAGACGACGGTAGTATCCGAGCTGCGCAAGGTCAACGGTGCCTCTCGCCGGCTCATCGACGGCGATGAGCTGGCCTTCAACGAGACCATGGCCGCGTTTCACGAGACGTTGGTGCAGCGGTGTGGCAACGAGACGCTCACGCTCGTGGCCGGGATCTTGGAATCGATCTGGCTCGTCCATGAACGGTCCTGGGCCGAGGCCAAGACCGCGCGGGGCGCCTTGCTCAGCCGGCCGGAGAAGCTGAAGAGGCTCGAGTCCCATGAGGAGATCTGCGACCTGATCGAGGCTGGCGAGGAGCGCAGGGTTGTGGAAGCCATGACCGAGCACATCGAGGTCCAGCTCATCTACAGCGAATGGCTCGACCCCACCGAACGCGTGGATGCCCGGGCCATCCGACACGACACGTAAAAGCGCCCGGCGCTCAGCGAGCGGCGCGGGGGCTGAACAGCCCATGGGCGTTGTCGTGCATGATCTTGCTGATCTCGTCCTGGTCGAAGCTCGCCGAGGACTCGGTGAAGGTGACGGGCTCGGCCAGGCCGTCGGTGTGGGGGTAGTCCGAGCCGAAGCGGAAGGCGATCTCCCCCTTCAAGGTGCCCACGGTGGTGAAGGTCGTCGCCGAGGAGGACATCCCGTTCCTGCCCAGCAGCAAGGCGGACAAGCGAGGCATCGCCGCCATGCTCGCTCGGCATCGGGAGGCACCGCTGACCGCGCCGGCCGGCTGACCGGCGCGCTCCCCGGCGATCGACTGTGTCGATCGCCGGGGAGCCTGCGTCGCAGCTCGCTGGTCGAACGAAAGTTTTCAAACAGACTCGTACCGGTTAGGCAAGCCTGATGATTCCGAATGTCTCCCGGTGTGGGCCGGCGAGCACCGCAAACCGGCCGGTTGGAATGTCCATCGGCGGCATCAGGAGCGACCCGCCGAGTGCCTGTGCCTCGGTGACCGCCGCGTCGGTGTCGGTAACCGCGAAATAGGTCAACCAGAACGACGGGACCTCAGCGGGGATGTTCGGTGGCATGGGCATCATCCCGGCGATCGTCTCGCCGTCACGCTTCCACTCGTAGTACTCCATCGGGCCGCCCTGCGCCCCGGAGTCGTCCACCGCCCAACCGAACACCGCCGGGTAGAACGCCTTCGCCGCGGACAGGTCGCGCGTGTCCAACTCGTTCCAGCAGAACGCGCCGGGCTCGTTCGCCAACTCGGCGCCCTTGACCTCCCCAGGCTGCCACACC
>NZ_CAUVXL010000258.1:0-10974 GCF_963555915.1 Protofrankia sp. Cas4 | reverse complement strand
ACACCCGAATGGAGAGGTGACGTTCCGGTCCTGGGCGGTCAAGGCCGGCGCATGCTCCAGCGACTGCTGGCACCCCACAGGCGGTCACGGACTGATCAGTGGTCGGAAGGCGGCCTGTATCTGGGAATCGGAGGGGCTGACGTACTGCTTCGTGTCGTAGCCGACGCGGTCAGGGCAGCTTGTGCCGCTGATCTCCACTCTGGTGTCGGTCACGAGTCGTCCGGTTCGTAGCTCGTAAACGCGAACGCGCAACGCCACCCGGTAAAACGTCACGTTACTGCTGATGCCTAAAAATTGATATTGGCAGGTGGCGACCGCAGCTCCGAACTCGGCGTTGCCGACGCAGAGCACCCGGGTGGCAGTGGTGACGTCATCGGTCCTCCACTCGGCGGGGAGATTGTCCACGTAGTCTTTGTTGCCGACTATCAGTGCGCGGTTCGGCCCGCCGGAAGGGGCGGCTGCGTACGGTACCGGAGCGGAGCAGTACGCCGGTTGGTCGGAGTCCGGCGACTCCAGCAGACGGCGTAGGGTCGCCAGCTCGGCCTCCCGTTCGCCGCGTATCCTCGCATCCTCGGCATCCCGCTCGCGGCGTATTCTCGCATCCTCGATCTTCTGGTTGGCCTGTTGTATTCCCTCTCGGGCTTTGGCGGCAAGATTGTGGCCGGGGTACTGGTCGAGCAGCTGCTGGTATTTCGCCCGCGCATTCTCCCAGTCCCCGGCCGCCAGGAACGTGTTGCCGCAGTCGACCAGCGCCGCAGGCGCGAGCTGTGGGACGACCTGGGCGGCGCGGTCCAGCCCATTGCCGCCGGGCGGCCGCGCGGCGAGCCACGTGAGGATCTTCACGGTGTTGCAGGGATCCTTGGTCGGTAGGCCGTCGAGGAACCGGTCCAATGCTCCCTGCACCATGTTCTCATGGCCGGGCAGCTCCGCGAGGATGGTGGAAAGCTGCCGGAAACCGGTGTCCAGGGCTGCGGTGTCACCGGCCCGCCCGGCGTCGAGATCACCGGCGACCGGCCGCAGCAGTGCGCATGCCTTGACCATGTTCTCGCCGTCGGCGACCGGAGAGACAGCGACCATGCGGTGAGCGGGCGACACCCTGGCCGTGGCGGCCTCCGCCCGCGGGCAGTCACCGGTGCGGTGGGCCGCGGCGACGTCCCCCTCGATCTGCGCGATGGTGAACCGGAGGAAGCCGAAGGCCAGCAGTACCGGGAGCACTAAGGCGAAGGCGATGACCCCTTGTCTCCTCGACCGGTCCGGCCGGATCCGGCCCCGGCGCGGTCGCCCACCAGCCAGATACCAGCCGTGTGCGATGACGGCCACCCACCACAGCAGCACGACGATCCCGAACCACAGTGTCTGCGCGACCGAGGCGAAGATGATGAGGAGCTCGGCTGTGATCAGGGTGACGACGACGGCGAGCTGTCCCCGGCCCAGCATCAGGTACCCACCACCGAACAGGGATGCGTTGGCAAGCGCGACGGCCAGCGGGTCGTGGGGCCGGGCCGCAGCCTTCGGCCGTGGCTCGGCCTGCGTCATGGGTACGTCCTTCCTGCTTCTCTGGCTCTCGCTCGTCGGCCGGCCGCCCGGCCTCCGTCGCCGACCACTTAAGCGGGCGGCGTGATGCGGAGGATCACCGTTCGGTTACGGGTGTCACCGGCAGGGCCGTCAGGATGAGGGGGGACGGCGTTGCCGGCCGCAGAGATCGTGAGGGCGGCGGCGGGGACGCCGGCCTGACTCAAGATCTTCGCCGCGGACGCGGCGCGGGCCAGACTCAGCGCGGTGTTGTCGGGGAACGGGCCGCCGGGGCGTACCGGGAAATTGTCGCTGTGTCCGACGATCTCGACGGCGATATCGGGTATCGCCGCCAGCCGGATACCCAGCCCGGCGAGCGCCGCGCGGCCCTGCGGGCTGGGGGTGTCGTACGTGGCGAACAGCGCGTCGTGGAAGACGACGACCACCTGGCCGCCGGCCTTGGCGATGGTGACCTCCGGTCCGGCTAAGCGCGCGGCCAGGTCCGCCGTCACATTCACCGATTCGGTGGGAGCCGGCGCGGGGGCCGTTGCAGGGGCCGGCGCGGGGGCCGCTACCGCCGGGTTGGTCCGGTCGTGGCCGAACCGCCAGCCCCCGCCGAAGGCGAGAACGACGAGCAGTGCGGCGACACCGCCCCGGACGCGGCCGCTGCCGCGGCGGGTGCGCAGTCGTTCGAGGCGGCGCAGGCCCGCTGCGGCCCCGTCCGTGGGGCCGTCCATAGCCAGCGCAGCCCGCCAGTGACGCTCGGCGTCGCCGAAACGGCCCTGCTGCGCGTGGATCCGGGCGAGCAAGTCGTGTTCCGCCGCGGTGTGGTCGCGCCCGGTCGCCAGCTCTGTGAGGAGGCTGACGGCGTGCTCGTACCGGCCGGAACGGGCCAGCGTGACGGCCTGCCCCCGGACGACCTCGCCGATCAGCGCGACGTGGGTGGTGTCACCGAGACTTGTAGACATTGCTGTAGGCCTCCGGGTCCGCCTGCCTGTCCTCGGGCGGAAGCAGGTCGATAAGCTGTCGGACCACCGTCCGCAGCCGCTCGATGTCGTTGCTGTCGACAGCGCGCTGCCCGTCCGCGATCAGGCGTGCGGCCAGGGCCTGGTCGCGCAGCTCGGACCGCTGTTCGACCAGCCGGGTGAAGCGGGCCATCGCCACGGCACCCGTCTTCCGGTCGAGCATCATGGCCAGGTGACCGGTCAGCTCGTCGACGAGGGTCTTCAGGTGCGCGGCGTCCTGACCGGCCAGCGCACGGCGAATGTCGGCGGCGAGGAGCTCGTGCCGCCGCCGGTCATTGGCGTCGCCGTATTCCTCGATCATCCCCGGCGCGTCGTGGAGCACCCGGTTCGCCCATTCGACCAGTGAGGGCCACTCCAGCGCATGTTCGACATCGTCGAGCTTCGCCCGCAGGTCCAGCATCCGCTTGCCGGCGGTGCTCGCCGCGTCCGCGTCACCGTGTTCGGTGGAGGCCACGTCGTTCTCGAGCTGATCGACTGCCCGCTCGTCGTCCAGCTCACCGAGGATGGCGAGCGCTGCCGGGTCGGACGTACGCCGCGCGTCGGCGCGCAAGGCATCCAGCCGCTCCTGCTCGGCGTTCAGCGCCCGGCGCAGCTCGGCCGGGGCCGGAGCGCTCTCGGTGGTCAGGTCGTGGACGGCGTCGAACTCCTCGTCGAGGATCGGCACGTACGCCCTGGTGGTCACCAGCCGGGAGGCGTCGATCTCGATCACCACCTCGATCTCGCTGTTGCGCGGGATGTTGCGGGCCACCTGGTCGGCGAGGATCTCCAGCGCGCCCACCTGCCGGTTGCGGTCGGCCCGGGAGTGCTCCCCCTCCAGGATCGGGATCCGCAGCAGGCCGCCCGACTGGCCGCGGGTCAGCAGCACGGTGCTCCGCAGGATCTCGCGGGCCTTGCCGGGGATCCGAGTGCCCTTGGCCAGCAGCCAGGAGACCTCGTTGCCGGCCAGCGCCACCCCGATCGAGTGGGTGAGAGTGGCGGCCGGCGCGACTGTGCCGAGGGTGTAGGTCAGCTCCGCGGGCTGAATCCGCTCGCGGGTTCCGGTCGGGTCCTCCAGGACGATCTCATAGGTGTTCCGCCGCTCGGGCTCGGCGCGCAGGGTGGTGATGAACGAGCCGGCCGCCAGCAAAATGATCTTACCGCTGTGCCACGGCGGGCGGGCCTCGGCGTTGACGAACTCGACGGTAGACCCCTCAAGCTTGCGGCCGGCCGGGCCCCGCACCACCCCGCCGACCACAGGCTCCGGATCGGAGCCGATCGGCTTGTACTCAAGGTCCACGGTGTAGGCGACGTCGGGGCGCGCCGGCTCCGCCGGCAGCCGCTGGGTCCCGGCGAAGATCGCCGCGCCGCAGGCCACGACGGTCATCGGGTCCTGGCTGACATCCAGCTCGATGCCGAGACCTTCGGTGAGCCGCCGACGCAGGTACGGCATGAGGGTGGGCCCGCCGACGAGCAGTACCCGGTCGATCTTCTCCGGCGCGAGGTGGCTCTCCCGCAGCGCGGCCTGGCAGATGTTGATCGCGCGGGCGACGAAGGGTTCGGTCAGCTGGTCCACATCCGCGCTGTGCAGCTCGTGGACGAACTCCACCGGGTTCCCGCGGGAGTCGGTGCACAGCGGGGGCTCGCTGATGTCGATCAGCGCCGATCCCGTCGAGGACAACTCGATCTTCGCGTTCTCTGCGGCCGCCTTCAGCTTCGCGATCGCCTGGGCCCAGGTGAGCTCGCCCCGGCCGAAGCCGGGAAGCGAATACTGCTGGAGCAGCGCGGGAATCAGCAGCTGTTCGACGATCGCCCAGTCGATGAGTTTCCCGCCGAGGAAGTTGTCACCACGGTGGTTGACGATGTCGAACTCGCCGTCCCGGATATGCACGACCGAGGCGTCGAAGGTTCCCCCGCCGAGGTCGAAGACCAGCCGGTAGATGTTGTCCTCGTCGCGCTGGAAACTGTAGGCGAGGGCGGCTGCGGTCGGTTCCTGCAGCAGCGGCGACAGTTCCAGGCCAGCGGCCTCGGCGGCCCGCCGGGTGGCGTCGGTCTGGTTCAGCTCGAACGCGGCCGGAACGGTGATGACCGCGGCCCGGATGTCCTCCCCGAGCTGCCTGGTGACATTCGTCTTGAGTGCCCGCAGCACGTGCGCGGACAGTTCCTCCGGGGTCAGCGCCAGACCACTGTTGGCGAATGTCGTCGCCTGGTCGCGCAGCCCCATCTTAAGCTTGAACTCGGCGGCGGCGTTCGCCGGATCGGACTCGACGCGTTCCCGGGCCCGTTCGCCGACATGGATCCGGCCGTTGCGGTCAGCGTAGACCGCCGACGGCGTCGTGTCGTGCTGGAACGCGTTCTTGATGATGCGGGCCTTCGTTCCGTCCAGGACCGCAATCGCGCTGTTGGTAGTGCCCAGATCGATGCCGAAGTCCATCGTCGATCGCGCCATCGTTCCTCCTTCCCGGTGGGACCGGTTTTCCGGTGCGTGTGTCGGGGGTCTGCGGGGGGGGCTCGTCTGGGGTCGGGTCGGGTCGGGTCAGGTCGGGTCGGGTCAGCGCACGGGAATGCCAACGACGACCTCTCCGGTCTGCACTCGCCGACCGTGGAGGTAGACGCTCGGCCGCAGGGTCTCCAGGACGATCTCGTCAGTCAGCCCGTCGGTCTGCTGGAACTCCAGGACCTGCAGGTCGAGACCGGAGTCGTATCGGGTGTGGTCGTGCTCCTGAACCTCGACCCCGGCCGCGGCGAGGGCACTCCAGAGGGAGTCGAACTGCCGCTGCAGCCGGCGGGTGTCCGTCGTGCGGCCCCTGTCCTGCGCGGTGTCGGAACTCTTTGCCGGGCCGGAGTTCTTCGCCATGTCGGAAAGGCGCCGGCCCATTCGCCACAGGCCGGTCGCGAGCTCGGCCACCGCCGGCTGGCCCAGCGCCTTCTCCGCGGCCGGGTCCGCCGCCTGCTCGCCAGGCGCCGGTACGGGCGAGGCTTCCCGGGACGCCTGGAGCACCGCGGCCCATTCCCCCGGCACGGACGGTCGGGCTATGCGGAACTCGCGGGGATACCGCCACTGGCGCAGAATGTCAGTCACTGCCGACCCCCAGCGGCCGCTCACCGCGCTGCCATCCCTTTCTGCGCAGTTCCGCTACCGGCGGGAAGGAGACGATGTGGTTCCATTGTTGTTGCGCGGCGGGCCTGACGACGGCGTTCAGGTCGACGAGGAACACGACACACGCGACGACGACGGCCAGGAAGATATATCCGCCGCCGGCGTCGGCGAACAGCATCGTGGGAATACTGATCGCGACCACGAAGTACAGGGCGCAGCGCAGCGCGGCCAGCCATCCCCGGCCCCATGAGCGGAACTGGCAGGACCGGCAACGCGGCACGGTGAGCTCCCGCTTGTTCCAACGCACGTTGGGGTATTCCCGGATCACGTCGCCGAGCATCCACATCTTGATCGCCGTTCTGGGGTCGGTCGGGTTCTCGTGACAGATCCAGCAGACGAAGCGCAGGGAGCTCGTCTCGAGAATTTTCCGGTTCTCGGCCAGCCGGTCCCCGATGGCCTCGGATGCCGCCGTCCGCTCAGCCCGGGTGAGCACTTTGGTCATCCGCATGTGGTCACGGGCGGTACCGGCGTCGGCGGTGTCCGAGAGATCCCGGGTCTGGTCGAAAGACAGCACGCAACGCAGCGTGTCGAGGGCGACCTTGTCGTGCGTGCGGGCCCGCGTCAGCTCCTCGGGGGACAGCAGGAGATCAAGCCGTTCGAGCAGCCCCGCGGAATCGGCGAGGATGCGCTCGGCCTGGTCCAGACCATTCTTCCGAGTGTCGGTGGCCACCTGGACGGCGTCGTCGCACAGCGTGGCGATCTGGTCGGCCCAGGGCGCGCCGGCCGCCCGCAGGGCGGCGTCGAGCGCATCCCGGGCTGTGTCCCCCAGCTGTGCGTCGCGCATCGCCGCCAGCTGCCTCTCGGCCCGACCGATATCGTCGGCCGCGATGGCGGCGACGACGATCTCGGCACCGATCCTCAGCAACGCGCTAGGCAGCGCCGAGCGAATCCCGGCGGCGAGGCTTTCGTCAAGCCGGGCGTTGGCGGCGTGCCTGATGCGCGCCACCAGGCTGTCCCAGACCCGATCGTCGCGCAGGACGAGCCCCCAGCGGCGGTAGACCGACACCCAGTCGGGCTGCGCGGTGTCGGCGGCCAGTTCGGCGTCGAGTGCCCGTACGTGCTCGAGCACCGCGAGGTTGTGGACTGCGCTCGCGGCGTCCGCGGGCACCGTCAGGTCGCTGTTCTGCGCCGCGGTGGTCCAGTGCCGGACCGTGGCGTCCGGATCGCCGGCGGCCAGGGCGGCGAGCGCTGCGTCCTGCGGACCGCCCGATTGCGCCGGCCAGAGCCAGAAGAACTCGTCGACCAGCCGCTGGCGGGGATCGCCCAGCCGGTCGAGAGCGGCGCGGATGTCCCCGGCGGACGGGGTCGGCGCCAGCGGCAGGATGTCCGAGGTCGGCAACTGCCCATCGGTCTTCTCGATGACGGCAAGTCTGTCGGCCATCCGTCTGATCTCCCGTCCGGTGGACGAGAGTGCCAGGCCGGTCACCCGGAAGGCGTTCTGCCGGTAGATCTGCGCAGACACCCGCTGCAGCGGGTCGACGTCGGTGTCCTGGGTCGTCACATCGTCACCCCCTTACGCCACAGCCGGATCCGTGACACGTACTGGTCACGTAGCCCGGGCCATTTGTTGAAGGCTTCCTCCATCAGATCGGCGGCCTTGTCGCACTGGCCCGCGGTGGCGAGGGCCACCGCCTGGCGAGCCATCCCCAGCGCCGCGGCCCCATCCGCGGGCGATGACCGACCGAGCACATTCTTGCCCGCGGCGATCTCCCCGGCCGGCCCCGGTTCCTTCTCTCGCGGCCGCGGCGGCGCCGGGCTCCCTGGCTGCCACGCATCCAGGTCGGCGAGCATCTCGGCGGCCGACGGGTAACGCTTCGCCGGGTTATAGGACAGCGCCCGGGCGACGATTGCGTCCAGTGTTCCGTCCACCGCGTACCGCAGCTCGCTCGGCAGCACGAGCGTGCCCGTGTTCCAGGCGGCCGTGATCGGGGCGCCGGCGGAGCGCATCGGATATGGAAGCCGGTCGGTCAGCAGCAGGTAGAACACCGCGCCCAGAGCCCAGACGTCCCCCGGCACCGACGCGAGATGCGGGTGGAGCAGGGTCTCCGGCGCCATGAAAGCGATGGTTCCCTGGGAGCTGGCCAGCAGGGTCAGGGCACTGACCTTCTTGGCAAGCCCGAAATCGCTGATCCGCACACGCAAACCGTCCCCGTCGTAGCCGACCAGTATATTCTGCGGCGTGATGTCCCGATGGACGATCGGCGGGGACTTCCGATGGGCGACCGCCAGCCCACGCGATATCTGCCGCATGACGTCCACCGCGGTCGGGATGGGCACGAACCCGTCGCCGTACGACGACCAGAAATCGTGCAGGGTACCGCCGGCCACGTATTCCATGGTGAAGTATGCGTATACCCCGTTGTCCGTCTCGACGGTGTTCGCCTCAAACACGCGGATGATGTTGGGGTGACCCATGCCGGACAACAGCATCGCCTCGCCGAGTGCGTCATGCACCTGTTCCCCGGACATTCCTACCTGCCGGAAGACCTTCATCGCCTGCCGGCCCAGATACGGGTGATCGACCCGGTAGACCTCGGCAAAAGCCCCCCTGCCCAGCAGCCGGTCAACCGTGCAGGTATCCCGGATGACCTGCCCCTCGCACAACAGGACCATACGTGAGACCTCCGGCAGCACAAATCCAGATGTTCGTTATCGCGCGCCGACTTCCGCCGCCGGCTCCAGAACCTGGGCGACAGATTTTCGGCCGGGTAGTTGAGCGCTACACCTCCACCACAATCTCCACGGAGAGATACGAGATGTTACCGGAGGGTGATGATCGTCGGTATCCGTCGCAAAGCTCTCACCCAAAGCCTCGTCCAGGCTATACAGAAGAACAGCGACGGGGGGCGACGGGGGATTTTCTCGCAAACATTTGCAGACGTCGTTCGCTGTGACCAGACGATTGATGATCATCCAGCGGGCCAGATCCGCCGAGTCCGTTCATCGCATGTGTCAGGTCCCTACCCGCGCGGGAGATTTGGTGCCGGTCGGGATCGGATGAAAGGCCACATCGGATGGAAGGCCACCCAGCCGAGATGGCAGGCAGTCCCGGCAATCCGTGGTGTTCCGGGGTCCTGGGGCGCTCTAAGCTGGCTCCACCATGGTGATGCTGTGATGATCCGGGTCGTGACGACAGAACGGCCAACAGGACGGCCAACAGGACGGCCAACAACACGACCGGGCTGCCGGGGCGTTTGGTGATTATCGAGCGGGCGCGGGTTGCCGCGGCGGTGCCCAACTACGTCCTCGGCGAGTATCTGGGCTCAGGGGCGTTCGGGCTGGTGCTGAAGGCAGAGCACCGGCGGATGCGCCGACCGGTGGCGATCAAGGTGATCCCGGCCGAGACGGCCGAAGGCGAGCGGATCGACTTCGCCGCCGAGGCGCGGGTGCTGGGCGGACTGGATCATCCGCATGTGGTCCGGGTCTACGACTACATCGAGGCCGACGACTTGTGCCTCGTGGTGATGGAGCTGCTGGCCGGGGGCACGCTGACCCGGCGGCGGGGCACGCTGACGCCGGAGCAGGCGTGTGCGGTGGGCCTGGCGGTGGCCGCGGCGTTGAGCCACGCTCACGACCACAGTGTGCTGCACCGCGACGTCAAGGCCGACAACATCCTGTTCGCCACGGACGGGACGGTGAAGGTCGTCGACTTCGGCATCGCGAAGCTGTTCGAGGGGTCGGCGACCACCGCCAGCAAAGTCGCCGGCACGCCGGTCTACATGGCGCCCGAACAGATCGAGGGCGGCCGGCTGTGCCCGGCGACCGACCTGTACTCGCTGAGCATCGTGCTCTACCAGCTCCTGGCCGGCCGGCCGCCATTCGACCCGAAACAGCCACTGCACATACTGTGGCGCAGGCAGCTGACCGAGCCCGCCCCGCCCATGGTCGGGGTGCCCGCACCGGTCGCCCAGGTGGTGCTGCACGCGTTGGAGAAGGACCCAGCCGCCCGCCACCCGGACGCCGCCGCGTTCGCCCTCGCCCTCGCCCTCGCCACGGCCGCGGCCTACGGCGCGGGCTGGATCACCCGAGCCGGCCTGCCGCTGCACCTCGACGACGCCGTCCGCCACGCCGCCGAGCAGCCGCCAGCCGCCGACGTGCCGACGGTCGCCCACACCCTCGTCACCGCCCACACCCTCGTCACCCCCGGCCTCGCCGCCGCCAAGCCCACGACCGTCGCCAAGCCCACGACCGTCGCCGGCGACGATGCGACGGAGGAACAGCCCGAAGGCGAGCGCCTGGACACCCCCGAATCCACCGAGGGCGTGTTCGCTCGCCTACTGCGGACTCACGGCCCCGACCACCCCGACACCCTGGATGCGGCGAACAATCTCGCCATCCGGCTGAGCGCCCTCGGTGACCATCAAGCCGCCCGCGAACTCGACGAGGACACCCTCACCCGGCGCCGCCGAACCCTCGGGCCCGACCACCCCGGCACCCTCAACTCGGCCCACAACCTTGCCGTCGACCTCGCCGAGCTCGGCGACCGTCACGCCGCCCGCGACCTGTACCAGGACACCCTCACCCGGCGCCGCCGAACCCTCGGGCCCGACCACCCCGACACCCTCAACTCGGCGAACAACCTCGGCATCCTGCTGAGCGCCCTGGGCGATCACGAGACCGCCCGCGAACTCGGCGAGGACACCCTCGCCCGCCGCCGCCGCGTCCTCGGGCCCGACCACCCCGACACCCTCAACTCGGCCTACAACCTCGCCGTACGGCTGAGCGCCCTCGGGGACCACCAGGCCGCCCGCGAACTCGGCGAGGACACCCTCGCCCGGCACCGCCGCGTCCTCGGGCCCGACCACCCCGACACGCTCACCTCGGCCTACAACCTCGCCATCTATCTGGGCAAACTCGGCCGGTACCAGGATGCCCGTGCACTCGGCGAGGACGTCCTGGCCAGCCGCCGCCGGATCCTCGGCCCTCGCCACCCCGATACCCTCGGCGCCGAGGAAGCCCTCCAGTGGTGGATCCACCAGGATTCGGCCGGCGCGTAGCGTGTAGTACCCGACGTTCGTCCAGAAGGACCCGCGTCGTCGGGCCGCCAGCCACCACCCGAAAGAATCTGACATGCCGCGCCCATTTCCACGGCGACGGGTCGAGAACGGAACCTCGGCAGCCGCGACCGTTACCGAGACCGCGCGGGTGGCCCTCGCATTCAGTCCCTTCCGTCTCCACGGCATTACGAAAATCTCAAAAACCCGGATCCTCCCAAGTCAGAGGCACTTTCCCGTCACCGGGGCACCCCCACCGCCACGATCAAACAGGCTCCGGCGTGAACAGCCGGGATTAAGAGCGCCC
>NZ_CAUVXL010000257.1:14356-24509 GCF_963555915.1 Protofrankia sp. Cas4 | reverse complement strand
CAAGGGCCCGCCGGGCCCAACCGACTAAGGTTTTAATTAATGCGCTTCTCCAAACTGGTCCGGACCGGACTGACGCCAATCGGAGGACGACGGGTTCGCCCCGATGATGGCAGGTGACGAGCGTCAATTCGAACGCATGGTAGCCAGTTGGATACTTTCCGAAAGTTTCGATGCCGGGGCCGACCGGAGTGTGCCCGGTTTTGTCCGGCAATAGAGACATTAGTTCCCGCAACACCGGCGACACGTCGACGGGATTGTTCACCGCTTCAGCAAACGAGCCACGCAGCGCGGGCGGGACGAAATGTCAGGAAATTGACCGATGTGACCACCGCGACAGATGAACACAAGGCGGTTGGCGCGTGACGACGGTCATATGACCAACCGATTACGGCGGCGACCCGCCAAACCTGTGGGATCATGAGAAAGTACCCGCTGTTTTGTCCGTACCGGGACAAAGGGGAAAGCGGACCGGCCGGCTGACAGCCGCGCAATAACGAATTCCCTCGCGCACCCGGCGACCCCAAGGAAGCACGCACGCTAGGAGTCCGGCGATGAGCAGTACCCGGCCGATCGGGCCGCAGCGGAACGATCCCGGTTTCGACGCGCTGTCGGAAGCCCTGGAGGAGGCGGCCACCGCCGTCCAGCAGCTGGAACCTGCCGCGCGGCAGCACGCCGAGCAGCTCCGTCACGCCGTTGAAGCGCTCCACGGCAGTGCGATCAACGCGATCGCCCGGAAACTGCGCAGCGACCCGCGTGGCCGGGAGATGCTGTTCGAGCTCGCGGACGACCCCATGGTGCACCTGTTGTTCTCGGTGCACGGGATCATCCAGCCCACGCCGGTGACCGAATCGCTGCACGCGCTCGACACGGTTCGGCCCTACCTGCGGGCCCACGGCGGCGACGTGGAACTGATCCGGGTCGACGGGGATACCGCGTTCCTGCGGGTGAGCGGCACCTGCAACAGCCACGCCCTGACCGGCGTTACGCTGCGTGAAGTAGTGAAGGACGCTCTGGTCGGCGGGGTGGCGTCCATCGCGCGGGTGGTGATGCTCGCCGGCGAGCCGCCACCGACGCTGATACCGCTGGGTCCCGTCCGCACCCGCGACGGTGGCTGGGTGGCGGTCGGCACGACCGCGGAGCTGTCCCACCAGCAGATCACCGCACTGCACCTCGAACGGGCCGACGGCGCCGAAGCCGATGTCGTGGTCATAAGCCACGACGGTCAGCTCACCGCCTATCGTGACGCCTGCGCCCATCAGGGACTCCCCGTCAACGTGGCGCAGCTGGACCCGGTCACGGGCACCCTCACCTGCCCACGGCACGGTTTCTGCTACGACGCGCGGTCAGGTACCTGCCTCAACGCGCCGGGCGCCCGGCTGGAACAACTTCCCCTTCGGATCGACAACGGTCAGGTCTGGATCCGCATCGACAGCTGACCGGTACAGGTATGGGCATCTGCCCCGCGCAGCGGCAGCCACCCCACACCGGTGGCTCAGAATTCCAGCGGACGACTCCCGGATGTCCACAGTTCTGCGAAGCGCTGCTCGACGAACTGCGCGAACGTCGAATCAACCGGCACCTCGTAGTGGGTGGTCCGGGACGACGAGTCGCCCAACGGAAACGTCGCAACCAGGGCGCGGGCGTCGCAGCGATAGTACGCAACGGTGGATGCCGCCGCGTAGACCCGGACGGCGATACGTTCCCGATCCGCGGCGGCCAGCCCATCGATAAAGATCCGAAGACGATGCAGATTCTCCCGGACCAGCCCGCAGACATCGTGCAACGTGCCAATCTCCCGACTGCGCTGGACGGCAGCGGGTGACTCAGGGTCCAGCAACATGATCTGCACCAACGCCCCGCGGTCGAGGGCGTGCCGCACCGCGGCGAGGAAGGAGTCCCGCAGGCGATCTTCGAGAAGCTCGATCCACGTGGAGAGGATACGGACGACGTACTCGCTCGCCGCTACCCGCCGGATGAACCCGTCGTGGTCGAAGTGGTCGAGGACGCGTTCCGTCGCCGGCTCAAGCCGGTCACCGGGGCCGTGTGCCAGCCAGTCACGGACCTCGGATTCCTCCGTACCTTCATGATCATTGAATAATGCCAGTGCCTGCCGCCACGACGCGCGTGCCTGTAGGTCATCGTCGCGCCAGTAGTGCAGCCGGCCGCGGCGGGCCAGAGTTCTCGCTTCGTTCAGCATGTCGCCGCGTTCCTGGAAGATGGACAGACAGGCGTCGTAACAGGCGAATGCCTCGGCGTCACGGCCACCTCGGCTGTGGGCGTCACCCAGCAGCAGCAGGGCCTCGGCCCGCAACGGCAGATGCCCCTCCGCCTGGAAGAAGCGCTCGGCAGCACCGAGCAACCCGATGGCGTCGTCGACCCGTCCGGTTCGCAGGAACGCCGATCCCAGGGCCATCCGAGCACGCTCGACGGCCAGCTGGTTGCTGGTCATCTCGCAGTAACCGACCGCAGCCTCCAGGCACGACAACGACTCGGCAGGACGGTCCGCGGCGAGGTAGGCCCGACCGAGGGTCTCCAGAGCCCGCGCCACACCGAACGTCATACCGAAGTCCCGGCAAAGATCCCTGCTGATGCGCAGATGATCAATTGCCTCGCCTATCCGGCCGTCCTCGATGTCGAGCTCACCCAGGTTGCGACGCGCCGCGGCCTCACCGATCGGCCAGCTCGTCGCGACAAAGAGGGCCAGGCTCGCCTCGAACAGCGTGCGCGCGCCGGCACGGTCCCCCTGCAGTCGGCGAAGCTGCCCGAGATGACGGCGCATATTCGCCTCGGCCTCCCGGCTGCGCTGGCGCAGCGTGGCCGCAAGGGCAGCCTCATGGGTCCGGTGCCAGAACGACCAGTGCGAGCCGATCTCGAGGAAGTCGACGATCGCGGCGCTCAGCAGCCACGTCATCTCATCAAAGCCTTCAGCCCCGGCCTGCTCGACGAGGGCGACAACGCTCTTGCTCTCCCGGTCGAACCACTGGATCGGACTGCGCGCAGCGGCCTCGATCACCCCATCCTCCCCCGGTTGCCACCGGGGCGGCGACCTGCGGGGGACGATGGTGCGGCTACCCGCGTGCAGCCGGCTCGCAGCGTCCTGCGCGCAGGCCAGATACATCTCCAGCACCCGCTCGAGCGCGGCGCAGCGGTCGGCGGGGCAGTCCTCCTGCGCGAGACGCTCACGCGCGAACAACAGCAGCAGGTCGTGAAAGCGGTAGCGGGGCTCATCGCCGTTTCCGGCCCGGCGCTCGATCAGGTGCCCGACCGCCAACTCCTCCAGCAGCTCCGCGGCCTGCTGCACATTCTGATCAAGGAGTGCGGCCGCGGCCAGGGGGCTGACGTCCTCCGTTTCCAGCACGGACAGCAGCCGGAACGCCCGCCTGGTCGCCGCCGGTAGCCCCCGGTAGCTCAGGTCGACGCTGGCCCGCACCTCAAGATCACCGACCCGGAGCACGTTCAAACGCGCAACCTGGAGCTCTTCTCGCAGGGACCGCAGCTTGGCATCGGGCCGCTGCGCGAGGCGCGCACCCGCAATCCGCACCGCCAGTGGCAGAAAGCCACACAGCGCCACGATCGTACGGGCCTCGTCCAGTTCAGCCGCGACCCGCTCGCCGCGTGCCACCTTGGCGAGCAGCGCCACCGCCGGGTCGGAATCGAGGACGTCGAGCACGAAATGGTCGGCATCCAGACTCGAAAGTGCCCGTCGGCTGGTGATAATTACCCCGCAGGATGCCGCCCCCGGGAGCAGCGGGCGCACCTGTTCGGCATCGGTCGCGTTGTCCAGAACGACGAGCAGCCGTTTGCCGTCGAGGGTTGAACGGTACAGCGCCGCCCGCACCTGCGGATCGTCCCCTATGTGCTCGCGTGACACTCCCAGCCCCAGCAGAAACGACACCAGAACCGTCGAAGGTTCGGCCGGCGAGTCCGGTGTGGCCTGCAGGTTCGTATACAGGAAACCGTCGGGAAACCGACCCCGGAGTTGATGGGCGACGTGAATGGCGAGTGCCGTCTTACCGACGCCTGCCTGCCCGGCTATTGCCGAGACGATTACGCCCGCACCGGCGTCCTCCGCTTCGAACAAGGCGAGGAGATCGGCAACCTCCTTCTCCCGACCGGTGAAGTTCCTCGTGCCCGCGGGAAGCTGGGACGGCACGGGATGGCGCGGCACGGCTCCCAGCCGAACCTGTTCAGCCGGCGCGGCCCAACGAAGGGACGGCTCGTCCGCGAGGATCGCCCGTTGCCTTTCCCGCATCGCGGTGGGTTCGATTCCACGATCACGGGATCGGCGCAACGCATCCAGGCAGACGGCGGCGGCATCCTCCCGGCGACCGTCGCGGTAAAGGGCCAGCGACAGATCAAGCTGAAGGCGTTCGTCGGCCGGGTTCTCGACGAGCAGCCGGCGCAGTATCGGTACAAGCGGCCCGTGCCGACCGGCCGCCAGATATGCGGCGGCCCTTTCCTTTTCCGCATGCAGTCGCAGCTCGCCCAACCGGGCCGCATAACGCTCGACAAAGGGACGCCTCTCAAGATCTGCCAATGGTTCCCCACGCCAGAGCGCCAATGCCTCGTCCACCCGGTCGGCAGCGCTCGCCACGTCCTTGGAATCCCGCAGCCGCCGGGCCTGCTCAACCAGTCTGAGAAAAACCAGTTCGTCGAGCTCGTCCGCCCCGACCTGGAGAACGTACCCGCCGGCGTCCCGCGCCAGGGGCTGGCCGTTGGACTGGCCCAACACCCGCCGAAGACCGAGAATATGCACCCGCAGCCGATGCAGGTGTTCGCGCCGATGCTCTTCGTGCCAACCGCCATCGCCCTGCATGGCGCGGAGGAGATCCCGGTCGGGGATAGGGCGGTTCGCCTCGGACAGGAGAGCCGCGAGCAACAGCCGGCGCTGCGGACCACCGATCGGGACATGCGTGGCGTCGCGCACCATCTCGAGCGATCCAAGAACCCGAAACTCCATGTCATCCTGTCTCGCGAAACAACGCACATCGCCCATTACATGATCACACTACTTAAATACCACCTCCAACCAGTGTGCAACACGAGGCCGTGGCAAGCCGGAGGCAACTGCCGGCCACCGGCACCAGGAGCACCCGCCCCCGTGTCCGACAGGACCCCGGTCAGGACCCGGTCAGGACCCGGTCAGGACCCGGTCGCCGCGGCACAACCCCGCCGGCCCCCGCCGGCCCCCGCCGGCCCCCGCCGGCCCACGCCGACCCCCGCCGACCCCGTCGTTCACCCAGCTGCCACGTTCGCGGCCCTGATCAGCTGCTGACCAGCGGGTCTTTCAATGGAAACAGACGGGTCGACGTTCCGAGACGGCCCGGCAGGAGGGCAACATGATGACGGTTCACTCCGACTGCGCGATGGTGCCGGAATTCACCTGGGAGCCGGTCACCGCGACAGGAGACCAGTTCGCGCTCCGGGTCGACGACGAGGCGATCGCCCAGATGCGGAAAGACTGGCGTGCGCAGGGTCGGATCACATGCAAGGTCCGAAAGCATCTGATGGTCGTGGAAACCCGCCACGGCGGCCTGCGGGTCGCGCTCGGGTCGACCGGCGACACGCTCGCGGAATTCCAGCAGGGACGCGGGGGAGCCCTCGTCAAACTGACCGGAGACCGCTGGCTGCGTTGGATCATACCTAACCGGCAGGGTTTCGCCCGGGGTTTCGTCGCCCACGCCACCGGCGTGCCACGGATCGACGGGCATAACATGGTGCTGTTTGCCCGGGATGGGATAGCGATCGTGCTCGGCGGACGCAGGATCCTGGTCGGCCCGTCCGACGGAGCCCCATCACTACATGAATATGATCTTCTGCTGGCTCTCGGCTGGTTCCTCATCCTGGTCGACGGACCAGCCGTCCCGCCACTCAGATGATCGCGGAGCAACCGGGGGGTCGGCTACCGGTCCGTGGCGAACCGGGATGCCAGCGCGGCCGCGATCTCGGCCGCGATCTCCTCCGCGTCGCGGCCGTCGGTGTCCACCACATAGTCTGTGCGTCGATACACGCGGTCGCGGGCAGCGAACATCGACTCCAGGACAGCCTGTTGATCGTCGTCCAGCCACGGCCGGCCAGCTCCCCCTCCCACCCGTCCGGCCAGCGTCCGTGGGGTCGCCCGAAGGTAGCCGACCCATCCGGCGGCGGCCAGCAGCGCCATGTCGTGCGGGCGGTCGGCGACACTCGCGGCGACACCCGCGACAAACGGCCCTGGCAGCTCCAGCAGTGTCCGCAGCTGGCGGGACTCATGGTCGTGCAGAGCCGCCGGCCCGGCCGTGGCCAGCTCCCGCGGGCCGGCCTGGGCCTGTTGGGTGAGCAGCACGTCGTTGTCCAGGTACCGGCAGCCCAGCAGCGTCGCCAAAGCTGTACCGACCGTCGACTTACCCGCCCCCATGAGGCCGACAAGGAAGACCCGTCGCCCAGAGGGCCAAAGGCGATGCGATCGTGGTTCTGTCGCATCGCCGGAGGCCGAAGTCCCCGGGTAGCTGACGGGCCAAAGGCGATGCGATCGTGGTTCTGTCGCATCGCCGGAGGCCGAAGTCCCCGGGTAGCTGACGGGCCAAAGGCGATGCGATCGTGGTTCTGTCGCATCGCCGGAGATGGTCACAGGTGCCTCCGGACGGTATCCATCCGAAGACCTTCAAGATCGTCTTCTTGCCGCCGCGCCCGGCCTACCAGCTGATCGAGTTGCGCGGCGTCAAGGCGGGCGTCGCGTTCGGCCACCGCACGCAGCGTGCGCCACGCCATCGCCTTGCCCTCCACGCCGAGCCGCAACGACTCCAGTTCGATGACCGTACGCAGCGGTGAGTTCCGCAGGAGTTGACCGTTGAGCTTGAGCCGGGCGACCTTCTCCATCGCCCAACCTGTATAGACCTTGTATTGTCGCGCGGGGAGACCGAGAGCGCTGATCATGTCGAGCAGCGCGGTACGGTCCTGCGCGATCTCGGACGCCAGTCGCTCGAGCACATCCCCGGCCGCTGAACCGCGCTGCGACCGGGCCGCGCGGCGGGCCAGCTCAAGACCACTGGTAGCACCCGCCAAATGGTCATTCAGATAGATACCGAGTGGCGTCGGCTCAGAATCGGGCCCACGGTTGATGCCGATCGAACTGACGGTGCCGGTCCGGCCGTCGCTGTCCGCCATGACGCCTCCGAGCTTGCGACCGATGTACGTGCGACCGATGTGCTACCAACGTGCCCGGCCAGGCCGCGCCCATGCCCGTTCCCCCCGCTGGATGCACCCGCATAACGGATGACGATCAAGGAGCGAGTCCGGGGCACGGACATCGCGAGGTGCGAGGACCAGGACTCAGGACCAGGACTTAGGACCAGGACCAGGGCAGAAGGGCGGACATCGCAAAATTCACGGCATTGGACTCGATCGGGATTACACTTCATGACACGCCCACAGATTCGCACGACGACACCTGTGGTAGCAATCCGTAACAGGAGGCCGGGTGAGCACGCAGTTCGACCTCATCGTTGTCGGCGGAGGGGTCATCGGTTGCGCGGTCGCCTACCAGGCGCGCTCCCTATTCGAGCGGATTGCGGTCGTAGATCAAGCCCGTTCGCTCGGCGCGATGGCTTCGTCGGCGGCAATAGGAGGGATTACGCCGCAGAGTGACGACATCTGCGGAGCAAGCCTGAGTCTTCTCGCGGATCAGAGTCGCGCGCTTTATCCGGCTTGGCTGCGGGAGATCGAAAACGAAGCCGCCGTGTCAATACCTTTGCATACCGCAGGTCTGCTCCAGGTGGCACTGTCGGGTACCGAACTCGACCGGCTCGGCTGCGTGCTGCTGCCGGAATGGATCTCGCGCGGCGTCGAGGTCGTACCGTGCTCCCCAGCCGAGCTTCAGGCCTTGGAGCCGCTGCTCACGCGGCGCGCAAAGGGCGCATTCCTGCTGCCGCGGGAAGCGTCCCTGGAGCCCGTTCGCCTGCTTTCCGCGCTCGATTCCGTACTGCGACGGGATCCGCGTGTCACCGTCCTCACCGGTGCGACGGTGGAGGAGATGAGGAGCACACCGGACAGCATAATGATCCGCGTGAAGGGCGGAAAGATGCTCGGCTGTCGTCACGCCGTGCTCACCGCGGGGCTGGGTAGCGGCCAGTTACTGCCGGCTCGCACCGTCGATCCGATGTTTCCCGTAAAGGGACAGGCAATGGAGTTCCAGGTACCTCGGGTAGCGAGCTATCCCCTTCGTTTCCAGCTGTACGCCAAAATCGAGACAGCGGAGGGAATCAAGTCAGCATACCTGGTCCCGCGCGTGGACGGACGGGTGGCCGCGGGCGCGACGTACGAGTACGGAATACCGGACAGCATTCCCTCCAGAGCAGGCTACGAATCTGTACTCGCGGGAGTCACCGCGCTGGTCCCGACCGCTCGTTCCTGGACGGTACAGCGCCATTGGTCCGGCGTCCGGCCAGCCACCGTGGACCAGCACCCGATCATCGGCCCCGTGACGGAGGACGCACGAGTGATCGCAGCTACCGGTCACTTCGGCCTTGGAGTGACGCTCGCCCCCGCCACCGCCGAACTGGTCTGCTCGCTCCTCGACGGGCGTGACCTCACCATTGAACAGCAGGACGCCCTTGATCTTTGCAAGCCGGCGAGGTTCATGGGTGACCATACGGCGCGTATGGTTGAACATCCGCCGTCCCATGTGCAATAGCGGTCATCCCGGTTGTCTCCCCGTGCGTCCAACTCGCTAGCTTCAAGGTGTGAAGTTCAGTGGACTGCAGAGGTAGCGGAGGTCGGCGCTTGCCGCCACTGGTCGAGCCGACTCCTGGACGGTTGCCCGACGAGCGACGCGATGATCCGGGCCGCACCGCGAGCACAGTCAGCTCGTGCGACGATGCCCGGTACGGGCGGTCCAAAGCCACCCGCAGGGCCACCTTTCGCGTTTGCGCCCGGCTTCGGAGCGTACAGGCCACGCCGAAGGGGACGGTCCCGGCGACGAAGGTCAGCAGCTTCCCTGGTACATTGCAAGCGTACTCATACGGTTACGGAACTGTGCAGTCTATTCGCGGCCGCCTGAGCATAACGCCTCAAACCTATTCTGGACGGCTACGGTGAGGATTCAGCCAAGGCAACACATCCTTGACATCTGGCGCGCGGTGCTGGCGACCGCCTACCAGGACGGAACCTGGGTCTGGGGCGGGAGGGACGAGTCCAACTCGATCAGTGATGCCGAGCAGCTTCTATGCATCCTCTATCCGGCGACCACGATCGAAAACCTGGCGCTCGACCGCCCGGATGCCATCGCCGACGATGTGCGAACCACGCTGAAACCACTGGGCGACAGCAATCGCATACCTCGGGTTATCGTCGAGATACTTGGTGACTACATCGGCAGGTACTCGGACGAGAAGGGGGAGCCCGTCTTCACCGGCGGCCGCTACCTCCGGCGGGAGGCCAGCGGGCCACAGCCTGCGGCCACAGCCGAGCAGCTCGAGCTCGACGTCGTCGACGCCTACTCGATGTCGGTGACCTTGTGCCTTGCGGCATTGGGTTTCATCAGTGTCTACAAGCCGACTGTCGAGCGCCGCCCCGAGGTGAGACGGAAGGTCGAAGAGATCGAGGCGTCGACGAGTCGCCGACTCACCGCGGCCATGCTGGGGCTCCTGCGCAGCTTCGTAGTGAAGACCGTCGAACCGGACGATCCGTACGGCCGCGCAATGCTCCATATGATGAACGCGGCGGGAGTCTCAGAACGCATAGTGCTCCAGGAACTGCGGAACAACCTCGCCCGGGTCCGTGCCAGACTACGGGACGACGTCCGGATCGGGGTGGGTTCCGACGTCGGCCTCGACAACGAGAATCTGCTGTTCGAATGCGGATGGGCCTGGGGAATTGCACAGAACGCCGGGCGGATCGACTTTGTAAGTGACGGGTTTCAGCAACGTTCCGGTGTTGCCGAAGCCAGACCCTATCTGTATTTCACGGTTGTGGCGCTCGACGGTATCAACGACCTCCTCTCACCCCGGACTCGCGAGCTAGGCCTCCTCAACGATGAGCAGCGGCGTTTGGCCGAGGCGTTGCAGATTCGCTGGGACCTCACTCAACGGTACTGGTCCACCATCGCCCGATTCGGTGATCAGGCGTGGCCGCTGGAGAACATCCCGTGGCAGACCTCCGACGGCAAGGAGTCGGACTA
>NZ_CAUVXL010000257.1:3851-14003 GCF_963555915.1 Protofrankia sp. Cas4 | reverse complement strand
CTACAGCCTGCTCGTCTCCTCGGTACTTGTTCAGGACCTCATCAACCGGCGAGCGACCGACGACGATCTCACCCGCGCGGTACAGGTGTTCGAGGAACTGGCGCGTCGCGGCCGGATCACCAGTCGAGTCACGAAGAGCGATCCCGCCGTGGCGCTACACGTGCCCGGCGTACAGATGACCCTTAACGGCAGTGAGGACCTGGGCCCGCAGCTCTTCTGGAGCGCCGCCGACTTCGCGCCGCTGCTTCTCAAACGCACGCTGCAGGCCGCAAGGCTGTCGGCGAACGTGTCCGCCCGCGACCGCCTCATGGTCGTCGCCGAAGCCACGATGGACCATCTCGTCCGCCGCCGGTTGCGCGAAGGTCCAGGGTCGGGGCTGTGGGACAACCCGGTCGAGCTCCTCCTCCCCGCGGGGGATCCCGCTGACAACAGGCCCTCGTGGTATCTGACCGAGCGCATGATCGAAGGGCTTGTCGCCGCGGCCGGCACGTACGAGGAGGCGCCGCTGCGCACCACGCACATGGTGGACAACGCCCGCGAACTACTCAGTGAGGCCGACCATCTGCTGAATCAGGAAATCCTGCAGGCCGACGCCGATGATCGATCCGAGTTGAACACGGGTCTCCTGGAGATCGAGGCCACGCTGACGCGGGCGCGCAGGATTCTCAGTGAGCGGCCGTCATCGGCCAGCGCCCTTGCCATGGAGGCGCTCCGCAAACTTGACGAGCTGGCTGTTGCACGCATCGACGCAGCAAGGATCATCTAGCCATGTTGGTGTTCGCTGCTTCGGACAAGGGCGGAACGGGCCGGTCGGTGACGAGTTGCAACATCGCCTACCGGTTGTCGCTCGCGGGCAACGATGTCGCCTACCTCGACTTCGACTTCGGATCCCCCACCGCTGGAGCGATCTTCGAGATCTCGAAAATCGACTGCGGCGCGGACGTCGGCCTCCACTCCTACATCGGCGGAACGATCAGCAGCCCGTACCAGGTCGACGTCCGCGCCACCTCCGACCGCTCGGGCCTTCGCATGCTGCACGCCAAGGCGGGCCGGCTGGCGTTGTTCGCCGGCGATCGAGGTGGGGCAGAATTCCCCAGCTCCGCCGAGAAGGTACGCCGCTGCATCGAACTGTTCCGGCGGCTGGACCAGGAATTCAAGGTGTGTGTGGTCGATCTCAGTGCCGGCCGATCACACGCTCTGCACATGGCGCTGAACGCGACGGCAGCTCCGGAAATCCGCTCGATTCCCGTCCGCTGGCTGGTATTCCACCGTTGGACCAGGCAGCATATCGTCGCAGCCCATAGTCTCGTCTACGGCAACGACGGACTCCTCGACGAGGGAACTCGGGCCGGTCACGGACGTGAGGCGCTGCAGGACGCGATCCGGTTCGTCCGTACCGCGGTACCCGTCCTCAACTCGCCGCTTTCCGCAGACCGGCCGGCGCAGGCGAAGTGGCTGCGTACCTGCAATGATGAACTCAAACAGCTGGCGCTGCGCAACCGGCTCGGGCACAGCGCGACGCTGGGCGAGACGCCGGTCGAGCCGGTGCTACAGTGGCGGGAACAGGTCATCTCGGATGCGGATGTCTCCGGGAACCTCGCCAACGCCGCGACCGTCGAAGCCTTTGACGAGTTGGCCCGTAATCTGACCGACGACGGTGTGTGGGAAGGGCTGTGACCGCCTTGGAAGTCGTCGCTTACACCGAAGCCAGCAATCAGGACAGTGTTCGCGGCGTACCGTTGTCGCACCTTTCGATTGAAGTGGGTCACTTCTATATGGAGGACCTGGCCAGGGACGAGGAACGGATACGTCGCCAATTTCAGCGGCTTGCGCCGTGGGCCACGGCCGCCAAAAAGAGCGTCACCGCCGATCGGCCCCGCGTCAGCACCTGTTTTCTGGTTGACGACTATTTCTTTAATAGTACGAATCCGAATGAAATATTGCAGAAGCTCGTCGCGATCGGGGACGAGTGCGGCGTGTCGATCGACTACATCGCGCGCGAGGCGGGTTGCTGCATGGCGGACGGTGTGCCGCTCGCGGAACTCGTCGCGGCCAGGTTGCTTCCCGAACCCGCTCCGGGCACGAACGGCTCCCGCCCGCCGCCCCATCAGTCGGGCTGGCTCTGCAACGGCGAACGGTCTCCCGAGACCGGCACCGACCAGGCCATGCACACCCAGCGGTGGGAGCCGCCGCAGGAGTTCGGCAAGCGCAACCATTCGATCTTCCTCGACATCGAGTTGTGGAAGGACGTCGAGGAACGGGTGGGCGGCGAGACGGTGATCCAACGGACCTGGTCGTGTCCTTTTCTAGCGTCGATCTGGCACCTGCTCCGGCTGGGGATGCTGCGCCATTTCGGCGAGCCGATCGCGCATCCGCACCAGCTAACGCTCGGGATCGACGACATACCCGAGACCTGGAACGAACTGCCCGCTGTGATGCAGATGAATCCGCGGGCAGCGCCCTTCTGTGCCTACCGGTCGGTCTCCATCCTGCCGCAGCGGTACCTGCCGATCGAAAACGCGATCAAACTCATCCTCAGCCATCTCAGCCTTGACGAGCCCGTCATCGGCCAGGTGGTCGAACGCGGGGCGAGTGAAGGTCTGGAGATACCACGCAAGGTCATTGACCGCATTTCACACGTCTTCATCGAAGGAACATAAAACCCGATGCTGGTCCTCGGTGAGGTCCGAACCTGCCTCCTGCACAACACAGCGCCGCTTCCGACGCCGCTCGTGGCTCAGATCCTCGGGACGGTGCCGGGACGCCGCGTGTTGTGCACAGAACGCCCCATCGCTCACGCCGTCTCACCAGAGCTGGTAACCGGGATCGACTGCACGCTCGCGACCTCAAGCCGAGTCCGGGCCCGGGGAATCGGCACGGTCACGTCTCGCGCTATGATCACTTCAGGTCTGGTGCTGCAGGGCTCGGCGAGCGCCTACCTCCGGCGTGCGACGGGCCCCAGTCGGCTGGCGTGGTCACACTACGCCGACCAGCTGGGCGTGGTCGAAGTCATCAGTCGGGCGGATGCCGCCGAGCTCGCCGAGGGCTACCTGGCGGACTCCACACCGTCGTCCACCATTGATCTGGGCTCGGTCAGTGAACGCCTGATAAGCGACATCCAAGGTCATGTACAGCTCGATCACGTGACGTCCGTACGGGCGCGGCCGACCTGGGTCCGCTGGGCCGCCCGGGTCGGCGACCACGACGGTCCCGTCGCGCGGGTCCGGTCCGACGGCGATGTCGTACACGCCATCGAGCTGATTGTGGACGAAAGCCAGCTCGGCCTCGCCGCGCGCTTCTGCGAGGATTTCGCCTTGCACGACTGGCTGCTCACCACGCTTGCGCAGGTCATCGAACAGACCGACCGGCTAAAAGCGCTGGGGCAGCAAGCGATCGACATTCTCACGACCGCCGTCGAACGGCTGTTCCACGTCTGGATGCCCGGAGCACAGGTGGACCCGGCACTGTCGCCGCTGTGGGATGCGCTGGAACAGCGCCCCGGATTCAGCCGCCAATGGAACACGCAGGTCGCTCGAATTCGGGACCAGATCGCCCTGCAGACGCTGCAGGCGGTCGAACAGACGCGACGCGGCAACGCGGACTGGTGACCATGGGTAACCGCACTCGTACCGATCACCTCATAACCGGAACCATCGCCGCACCAGCAGGGCGAAGAAGACACTCAGCGACACCGCCCCGGCATAGGACTCGACTATGAGCAGAGCCCAGGCGCCGTCGGGCAGGCCATCGACATCGCCGAATCCCAGCGGGTTGAGGTAGTTGGTGAGCGCCATGTGCACGCTGGTAATCAACGAGACGCCGAAAAAAATTGTCAAAATAAGAATCAGCGCCGTGAGCTGGACAAACGCCCAGGCGAGCAGACGGTAGGGCTGGTACCCGTAGCCACATAACAGATTCGAGATTGTCTCCAGGATCTTGCGCACGCCCCGACCTCGGGCCCGGTGCCGGGCCCGATGCGCCGCAAGCAGGCATCGGTCGCGGGCGAGATGGTTTTCCACCTGCAGGAACAGGCCGCCGGCGCGATCGAAGGAGAACGCGGCGTGCAGCGGCAGGTCGGCCCGCGCGAAACGGTGGCCGAGGCGCTCGAGGATCTCGGCCAGGCGCAAGGTCTGTGCCGGGGTGAGCCGCAGCGGACCACGAACCTCGACCTCCGCTGCGAGCAGCGCCGCGATGGTGGAATGTTCGCCGTCCTCGGCTGGGGCGAGTGCAGCCTGGTTGTATAAATCGGCGAAAACAAGGCTGTCGCGATTGCGGGGGCCAGGTGGGATATACCGATCGAGAACGTCGGCGGCATATCTTTCGAACCGATCGAGAAGGCCCGGCTCCGCGACCCGCATGCGGCCGTCCAGCCGTGCCTCGTCCAGCATCTCGACATATCTGTCCGCTCGGCGGACGATCGCGGTTGAGATCGATCCGACGAACGCCGACATCTGACCGGACATCGCCGATGCCCAGTCAGATGTCCCGACCGGATCGGCCGACCGGTAACGGTACGTATACGCCGAACTGTCCGGAGAGGTTCGAAGAGTGAGTCATGACTCAAGTGTCACGCATCAGCGCTCTGTCCGCTGCGGTTCGGCGGCTCACATATTCGGCTGCCCAGATATGAGCCTCCTCGGCACCTGCCACGGGCAAGCCAGCTGGACGGACGACGGGGATGATGGTGGCCGCAAGCCCGTGCCGTGGCACAACGGCGGACTCTGCTGACCGGAGCTGCATCGAGCTCGGAGGGCAGAAAGCAATGTCGATCATATCGCGATATCCTGGTACACGCCTGATTCGAAGGGTGCGCTGGCTCAGTTCGGCGCACAACCCGCTGTGCCGGCCGGCGGATCGGATCGAGGCCGCCGCCCTGGTCATCCTGTCTGTCCTGTTTCTGATCGCTGTGCCGCTGGCGAGCTGGGCCGGTGCGCGGACATATCAGGGTGCTCACCGTGACGCGGCCGTCGCGGCCGCTACCCACCACCGCGTCGTCGGTGTCCTGGTGGCGGACGCTCCGAACCCGTACGCGGTCATGGGTGTCGCGATGCCCGCGCTGGCGATCGCGCGGTGGCCGGCTCCCGCCGGCATCGGCAGTACCGATGGCGCTGGTGGTGCCGGTGCCGGTGGCACCACGCGGACCGGCTATGTGCGGGCCGTTGCGGGTAGCCCGGCGGGCACCCGTGTCACGGTCTGGACCGACGGGACCGGCCAGCGGGTGAACCCGCCGGCCACCGAGGCCTCGGCTGTCGCCCAAGGGGTCGGCGTCGGTGTGCTTGCGGTGGGCGCCGCCGGGATGGCGCTGGCCGGATGCCACCTGCTCCTGCGCCGCTTCCTCGATCACGGACGGCTGGCCGCCTGGGACGCCGAATGGGCGCGCGTCGCACCGCAGTGGAGGCGCTGAGCACCAACTGCCGGCAACCGGGGATCCGGTTCGGACGGCGGTGGTAGGGCACGAGGAGGGTATGAAGCGATCCACGACGACAATCATTCCCGAGGTCGCCGTGGGAACCCGGGGTGCGATGCCGGCGAGCTCCGGCGCCTACGCGCGCCGGAAGATCCTTGCGCTTGCCCAGGAGACGGATGAACCGATCCTGTACGCCCAGGTGCGGCTGACCCACTCGGCGGACCCCGCGCTACCGCGGCCGGCGGTCGCACAGGCCAACATGGACGTCAACGGGCGGCCGCTGCGAGCGCACGTCGCGGCCACGACGATGCACGAAGCGATCGACCTGCTGCAGGCGCGCCTGCGGGAGCGGTTGATCAGGATTGCCGAGCACTGGGAGGCGCGGCGGGGTGGCGCGCCGCTGAAACAGCCGCACGAGCCCCATGAGTGGCGTCACGGCAGCGAGCCGACCCACCGCCCACAGTACTACCCGCGTCCCCCCGAGGAACGCGAAATCGTCCGCCACAAGTCCTTCACACTGGCGCGGGAGACCCCCGATGAGGCCGTCTTCGAGCTGGAGGCGATGGACTACGACTTCCACCTGTACACCGATGTCGACAGTGGGCAGGACAGCGTCATCTACCGCGACGACGCCGGCTACCGCTTGGCCCGGACGGACTCGCGGCCACGGCGTGGCGGTCCGGTCGTCGCGGTACCACTGACCATCAGCGAGCAGCCCGCACCCCACCTCGGCGTCGACGAGGCGGTCGCGCGGCTGAGCCTGACCGGCTTCCCGTTCGTGTTCTTCGTGGACAACGCGACCGGGCGGGGTAACGTGCTCTACCACCGCTACGACGGACACTACGGACTGATAACCCCGGCCCGGTAGTCGCTGAGTCCACCGGCCGGCAAAGCCGGTGCCCGGCCAGGCTCATGGCGGGGCGGGCTCGCCCCCTACGACGTCGAAGTAGTCCCCCTCGGAAAGAACATCGACACCGACGCCCTCAGTTCCTATTTGATCAAGACGGTAGGACGCCTTCTGGGCACGACGATCGGTCAGTAGCGGCGACCGCCCGGCAAGAGGGGTGTGGATCAAGGAGCGGGGCTGGGGTGCGTGCATCGCGAGGCGGAGGAGGGAGTCACCGGAGGTGTTGGGTGGCGACTGACGACACCGTGGCGAGGAGCGTGCCGCAGCTTCGCGACGCCGCGTCCCTCTTGCCGGTCGCTCTTTGGGAACGATGTGAATCTGGTGTTGTGGGAGGAGCATCAGATTCACATCGTTAAGAGGGTGCACGTCCAGCAGCACCACGACGGCGCACGAAACCGTATTGGGCTGTACTTCCAGGCCGGTCGCTTCCGTGGTGCGCCTGTCATCGGTGACCGTCGGCTCAATAAGATCGGCTGGTATGCACCCGCCGCCCTACCCGATTCGGTTACGTCACATGTGGCCGTGGCATTGGCCGCGTGGGGACAACCAGAATTTTTCAGCGAGTACCGGCACATCGTCGATGACCGGTCGGAGCACGCCCTGGGAGGCTCGGCGAACGGGACTGTCAAACGGGGGGAGAACTGCCAGTGAGCGAGGCGAACCCGCATCGTGTGGTTGATGCCGGACATGCGACGCAAGCACCACCGGCAGGCTGAGGTCCGCGGCCACCATCTGGTTCGCCCCCAGTAGCCCACGCAGCCGGCCCTGGGTGGCCAAGACGGCCTGGGCGCGATCCACCAACTGTGTGAGCGGTTCATCGAGCTCGAGACGGGCCACGACGGGAAAGACCGGCTCTGTGCCGAGCAGACCGCCGGAGGCTGCGTCAACGTCCAACATCGACGTCAACGTCAACGTCAACGTCAACGTCAACGTCCAACATCGGCTCGCGACCCGGGGCATGGCCAGTGCCCGTAGGCACGGGCACAGTCCAGAGCGCCCGGCACGATACCGGGCACCAGATCGGATGATCTGTCGGTAGCCGCACAGCCACCCGATCCGGTCGCCTCCCGGCGGGAACAGCGCAGCGGCAGCGGCGGGTCAGGCCGCGTCCGCCGGAGCGTAGGTGTGGCAGCGCGGAGCACATACCCGGACGCAGGCTGCACAGCCGATGCAGTTGCCGGCGGCATCAACGGTCATGACCTTACGTTCGATCTCCTGCTCCTCGTCGAAGGGGTCGACCAACTCATCGTCCTCGTTGAGGCCCATCAGCTTCAGCACACCCTGACCGCACACCTTGAAGCAACGGCCGCAACCGATGCACTTGGCCTGGTCGATGGCCATAATGTAATGAGGCACCCACGGGCTGGCATCGCGGGTGGCGAACTGAACGTGGCTCATATGAATTCTCCTGGATTCAACTGGGCATTCGGCCGCATGAGAAGAACAAAAGTCACTCGACCTTGGGCGTCAGGCCTTGTGAGCCTTGTGGGCGTCGGATTCACTCCTGTCGCCTTTCAATGCTATCTTGGACGGCCACGGCATACACCCAGGTCGGGCCACAGGGCCACAATTACCGGGCCACCCGACCTCGTTCAACGAGCCGGCTGGCCCGGCCGGACGTGCCCGAACGGGTACCGGCCACGCTGGGGGACAACCGGCCGCAGGGCGCGCGACCATGCCCCTTCTCGCGCGCCCGGAGGCCCTCGGGGGAGTCTGGCCAAAGGGTGCGCGACCATGGCCCTTCTTGCACATCCGGAGGCCCCCAGGGAAATATGGGCGCATGATGGAACTGGATGGCGTACCGGTCGGTCCCGATGAACTCGCGGCGCTGGCGCTGGCGAACTACGGCCACTTCACCTCCATGCGAATTGACAACCACCGTGTCCGTGGGCTCTCCCTTCATCTGGATCGGCTGGTCCAGGACTGTCAGACGGTCTTCGGCGCCGACCTGGACACGCAGAAAGTCCGGGACCTCGTCCACCGTGCCGTCGGCGGCGGTACCGGGTCGTTCGTCGTCCGGATCACGATCTTCGACCCGGCACTCGAGATCGGGCATCCGGGCGCCGCGGCGAAACCGCGTGTCCTGGTGACCACACGACCGGCAGCCGCCCGCCCGCTGGCTGCGCTGCGACTCCACTCGGTCCGATACTGCCGGGACATGCCGACCGTCAAACATGTAGGGCTATTCGGCCCTCTTCGTCATCGCCGCGACGCGCAGCTGGGCGGATTGGACGACGTGCTCTTCACCGATACGGACTCCTTCGTGTCCGAAGGTGCTACCTGGAACATCGGATTCTTCGACGGTGACCGGGTGATCTGGCCCGACGCGGACTGCCTCGCCGGCGTGACCATGAAATTGCTCAAGCGGACGCATGAGCGGACCATCACTCAACCTGTCCGACTGGCGGCGATTCGCGACATGCACGCCGCTTTCGCCACCAACGCAGCCATCGGCGTGCGCGCGATCAGTGCCATCGACGACATCGTGACAGCCAGCGATCATCCCGTAATCCAACTACTGCGCAAGGAGTACCTCGACATCCCCGGGGAACCGCTGTGACCGTGTGCGGAAGGCCGATGCGATACCCGGCCACATACATGATTCACCTGTGCACATCCTGTGGCCGCCAGTGATTTCCCTGTGTTTTCGCACATCACCGTGAACAACCGATGCAGCCAGACCCGCGATCAGATTCAGGAATGCCTGACAAAGGCCGGGATCGGCGCACCGACGCCACCGGCGAACGGCAACGGCACTCCCCCGACGGCCAAGCGTCGCGGCGTCAGCCGGAATACCGGAGTCCACGACCGGAGGAACGAATGATTGAGGCCATCGGTCTCACGAAACGGTACGGCCGCAGGACGGTGGTGAATGGCCTGACCTTCGGTGCGGGAGCCGGTGCGGTGACCGGCTTCCTCGGGCCGAACGGTGCCGGAAAATCCACCACTATGCGGATGATTGTGGGGCTCGACCGACCGTCGGACGGCGTGGTCACCGTCAATGGCCGGCCTTTCCACCAGCATCGCCAACCGGTACGGGAAATCGGGGTGCTACTCGATGCCGGGGCGGTTGATCCGGCCCGTACACCCCATGACCACCTGCGCTGGCTGTGCGCGAGCAACGGGATTGCCCGCCACCGCATCGACACCGTCCTGGAGATGGTGGGCCTGGGTGACGCCGCCGGGACGCCGGCCGGCCGGCTTTCCCTCGGAATGACGCAACGGCTCGGAATGGCGGCGGCGCTGCTCGGCGACCCACCGACGTTGGTGCTCGACGAGCCGGCCAACGGCCTTGATCCCGACGGCATCACCTGGATCAGAAAGCTGCTGGCCACGCTTGCCCGGGAAGGCCGCACGGTCTTCCTGTCCAGCCATCTCATCGCCGAGATCGCGCAGATCGCCGACCGGCTGGTCGTCATCGGGCGGGGCCGCCTGCTCGCGGCCGACTCGGTCGAACGGATCATCGCCGGTCACGGCGGCCCGTCGGTCGTGGTGCGAAGCCCCAGGGCCGGGGAGCTCGCCGCCGTGCTGCGCCGGCACGGCGCCCAGGTCGATGATCAAAAAGGCGCGCCGGCAGCGGGCGTCGAGCGGGACGGCACCTCGTCCGACCTGCTCACCGTCCGCGGGATGGACAGCGGAGCGATCTTCGACATGGCCGTGGCGCACGGCCTGCGACTGGTGGAACTGTCCCCGGCCGACACATCCCTCGAAGAGGCGTTCACCGCGCTGACCGAAGCGAGCACCGTCCATCGCGGCGCCCTGGGCCGGGCGTCCCCAGTGGAAGGCACTGAAACGCAATGATCGTTCCCAACATGGCCACTCCCGACAGGGCCACCCC
>NZ_CAUVXL010000257.1:0-3463 GCF_963555915.1 Protofrankia sp. Cas4 | reverse complement strand
CGACGTGGCCGGTCCTGGTACGGCTGGTTCCGACACGAGCACCTCGCTCCCGTCTCCCGGGCAGCTCCCGGCGCCAGAGCCGGCGCGGGCCGCCGCCCAGGGCGCGGGGAGCGCGGGTGCGGCGGCACTCGGCCGGGCGGCCCACTCCGAGTGGATCAAACTGTTCTCGGTGGCGTCGACGCGACGCTCGCTGCGGCTGGCGCTCATCGCCTCCGTCGGGGTCGGCGCGATCCTGTGCTCCACCCGGGTACGGGGATGGGCCTCGTTGTCAGCTGCCGACCGCGCGACCTTCGACGCGACCGCGACGTCCCTGGCGGGGCTTATCGTCGCCCAGATCCTGCTGGGCGCGATGGCCGCGCGTTTCGTCACGACCGAGTTCACCACGGGCATGATCCGCACAACTCTTGTCGCGGTGCCACGACGCTGGATGGTCCTGGCCGCCAAGGCAGCGGTCGTGGCGGTGGTCACGGCGCTCGCGGGCCTGACCGCATCGTTGGGAGCTTTCATCGTCGGCCAACAGGTGCTGGCACGCCGTCACATCGAGGCAACGCTCAGCTCCGGGCCGGCCCTGCGCGCCGTACTCGCCGGCGGACTGGCCGTAGCCGTGGTGAGCCTGCTCGGTCTGGCGATCGGCACGGTCGTCCGGCATCCCTCGGCGAGCGTGGCCGTCTACTCACTGAGTCTGTTCGGAGTCAACCTGCTGACGGCGGCGCTGCCGGCATCGACCGGCAACCGCGTGCAGGCCTACCTGCCCGAGGGGGCCGTGCAGGCGCTCAGCAGCGTCCGGCCCGTGGCCGGGTCGTTGTCAACCGCAGGCGAGGTCGCGGTGCTCGCGGTCTGGGCGCTGGTCGGCCTGGTCATCGCCGGGACGGTGTTCACCCGCCGGGATGCGTGACGCCCGATGCGCCTGAGTACCGGTACGGCCGAGACCCGGTACGGCCGAGACCCGGTGCGCCTGACCGTCAGCCGCGCCGACGGATGATCATCGGTAGGCCGCCACGCGGCCGCAGGGTCACCAGCGGCTCAGGTACGACCTCATGACCGACGACCGGTTCGAACGCCCACCGACGACAGATCGTGGCAAGTGCCAGCACCCCCTCGGTCTGGGCGAAGCTGTTGCCGATGCACTGGTGCGGACCGCCTCCGAAGGGGAAGTAGGCGTACCGGGGCCGGTCCGGGTCGATCCGGTCCCCGAGCCAGCGGGTCGGGTCAAAACGTTCCGGGTCCGGCCACCACTGCGCGTCGCGATGGACGACCCACTGGCACAGCAGCAGCGTCGAGCCGGCCGGCAACCGATAGCCTCCGACAAGACGGTCTTCCAGCAGATACCGACCCATGCCCCACACCGGCGGGTAAAGCCGCATCGCCTCGGTGAACACCGCGTCGGCATACGGCAGGTTCGCCAGATCCGCGACCATCGGCCGCCGGCCGGACAGGACGGTGTCGAGCTCGGCGTACAGCGCTGCCGCGATCTCAGGATGCGTGCCGAGCAGATGAAATGTCCAGGTCAACGCGTTGGCCGTGGTTTCGTGACCGGCCAGCATGATGGTCAGGACCTCATCGCGGACCTGGGTGTCGTCCATCCCGTCGCCGGTCTGCGCATCGCGGGCCGACAGCAACAGTGACAGCAGGTCCCTCCCGCCCGCTCCGGCCGCACGGCGATGGTCGATGAGGTCGTAGACGACGCGGTCCAGGGCGTGACGAGCGTTACGGCGGCGCCGGGCCGCGGGCAGTGGCAGCCTCTCCAGCGCCTCGAAGCCTGCCCGCATGGACTTACGGGTGGCCACCATGTTCTCACTGATAGCCGTTCGGATGACGGTCACTTCGTTGCTGTCGACATCAACATCGAACAGTGTGCGAGTGACCATCGCCAGCGTCATCTCGATCATTTCATCGTGCAGATCAAGGTACTGGCCGTTCGTCCAACGATCAGCCCGATCGTCGGCAATCGCGACGAACGTCTCGCCGTACTCGAAGATCCGCTGATGGTGGAACATCGGCTGCATGAGCCGGCGCTGCCTGCGGTGCCGCTCCCCCGCGCTGGTCAACAACCCCTGGCCGAGCACCAGTGTGAGCGGCTCCACCACCGTCTGACGGGAGCCGAACCCACGGCGGACGATGCCTCGGGCGAAGGCCCGGCTGGATCCGACGAGCACGTCAGCGATGACTGCCGGGTCCGCCACGAGGAAAGCCGACAGCGGTCGCGAGGAGATCTGCGCGACAGGACCGTAGGTCGCACGCAGCTGGGTCAGGCCCGCGAGCAGGTCAGGACGCAGCACTCGTGCAGCCGCGCGCGGGCCACCGGACAGGCCCGGGGCGGCTCCCGTACGCATCAGCACGGACACCGCTGGACAACGACAGGCCGAGCAACGGTCATGGCGGACTCTCCTCGGGATCACGGGCGGGGGCAGGGGCGCTCAACCCAGCAGGACGGCCAGCAGACCGATCTTCACGATAATCGCGATCTCGGCACTGCGGCCCGAGACACTGGCCACGTTCCGCGACCAACATCCGGATTGCCGTGGCGGTGGGAGCTCGCCCCGTCCAGTCACCCGGAAACGTGCCGAGGGTGCACAGGGGTGCACAGGGGTGCACAGGGGTACACGAAAATTACTGAAAGTAAAAAATTAACTACTCGAACGCCGTGGCAGCGTCGCTCATCCAGGCCAGATCATCTACTCGGACATGGAGGCGTTCGGCTATGTCACCGGTGGCGACGCCCCTGCTGATCGCCTCACGAATAGCCAGGCCACGCACGGCACGCAGCCGTCCACGCTCCGGATGATCATTCCAGAGCAGATCGTGGGCAACCCAGGCGCGCTCGACCGGGTCAGCGATCGCGATGATACTGCGGAAGGCCATCACAGCGCACATGTTCCAGCGACCATGACTGGACGGCAACAGCACGGTGTCTCAATAGGAAATTCTTATCGACCGATTGACGACCTACCGCAGCAACCCAACACGGACAGCAACGGCCAAGCCGACCTCATCCAGGACATCCGACGGGCGTCGGTCGTCCGAAACCTCCACCGTCCACACCTGGGCCATGCACCGTGCGGCCCTCTCAACGATGTGAATCTGAGGCTCCGCCAGCAGCACCAGATTCACATCCTCCGGCGCCGTGAACCGAGTCCGCAACGATGCACGGTCGCCGGCCGTAGATTGCAGTCACCGAACGTCCGCGCCACACTCCTCATCGTGCAGGTAATGAAGATCGGAGAGGGACTGAAGATCGAACTTGGAGATCAGGAACAGGGATCGGCGGTGGTGCGCTGGAAACAACGAGAACGACGTACCCGTGAGCTATGAGACCACCGAATCCGGAGGAACCAGATGAGCACCCTCAGCAAGGACGCACGGGATCTACTGAGCAAACCACTGTTCGCCTGGGTGACGACGCTGCGGACCGACGGTTCGCCGCACAGCACCGTTGTGTGGATCGATGTGGACGGCGACGACG
>NZ_CAUVXL010000256.1:14248-14679 GCF_963555915.1 Protofrankia sp. Cas4 | reverse complement strand
TGGAGACGGTGAACGCCGCTGGGACGCCGACGTGCTGGGAGCAGTCGGGGTGGGGCAGCAACACCGTGTCGTGGGGTTCGAGCACGACTGCCCATACCGGGTCGAAGGCATACCAGATCACGGTCTCGAAGTATGTGAGTGGTGATCGGAAGCTGTTGGTGAGTGAGACGGCCGGCTGCGCGCCGGTCGTTGTTCCGGGTAAGACCTATGACCTGTCGGTGTGGTACACGTCGACGGCGACCCAGAATTCCATCACGCTGTTCACGCATACGTCGGCGGGTTGGGGGTACTGGACAGACCTGGCGCAGTTGGGCGCGTCCGCGACGTACCTGCAGGCGAACGCGACGACGCCGGTGGTTCCGGCCGGGGTGGACATGCTCGCGTGGGGCGTGTCGCTGGTGGGGAACGGCACATTGACCACCGACGACTAC
>NZ_CAUVXL010000256.1:0-13899 GCF_963555915.1 Protofrankia sp. Cas4 | reverse complement strand
TCTCAGGTCGAACACTCGGCCTGCACGGCGGGCGGCGCGTGCACCAAGGGGTCATGGCAGGTACTCAGTTCTCAGTCACCGGTACGGGCCATCCATGCCGCACTGCTCAAGAACGGGAACGTGCTGCTCGTCGCGGGGTCGGGCAACGACCCCAACCAGTTCGCGGCCGGTACCTTCAAGTCTTCGGTGTGGAACCCGACAACGGGCGCTTTCGCCGATGTTCCGACGCCGGCCGACTTTTTCTGCACCGGACATGTCCAGCTCTCCGACGGTCGCCTGCTGGTGATGGGGGGGAACAAGGCATACCCGACCGCGGACCATGGCTATGAGGGCATCAAGTCCTCGTATACCTTCGACCCGACGACGAATCAGTACGTGCGGGTGAACGATCTCAACACCGGTCACTGGTACCCGTCCGCGACGGAACTCGGTAACGGTGACGTGATTTCGCTGGGCGGGCTGGACGAGAACGGCAACGGCTCGGTCGAGGTAGAGGTTTCTACAAGGCCGCCGGGAGTTGGAACACGCCGCGGCCGACTCAGACCTACCGTTTCTGGGGTCTTTACCCGTCGATGATTCTTCTGCAGGACGGGCGGCTGTTCTACACCGGCTCGCACGTCTTCGGTAACAACGTCAGCGACGGGCCCGGAGCCAACCTCTACAACGTGGACTCCGGTCAGGTCACCAATGTGCCGGGACTCCGCCTGAAGGACCAGCGGGACCAGTCGATGTCGGTCCTGCTGCCACCTGCGCAGGCCCAGCGGGTCGCGACCTTCGGCGGTGGGAACATCGAGACCAACGTCGACGCGAACAACACGACGGATCTCATCGACCTGTCCGGAGCGAATCCGACCTACGTCCCCGGCCCGAACCTGCTGACCAGCAAGATGTATGTGTCCGCGGTCATCCTCCCGGATGGAAAGGTGTTCGAGACCGGCGGCGGCCTGCATAACCGGGCGGATCCGGTGTACGAGGCGTCGATGTACGACCCGGTGGCGAACACCTTCACGCCGATGGCGACCGATCCGGTGCCGCGGACGTACCACTCGTCGGCACTCCTGCTGCCCGATGGCCATGTTCTCGCGATTGGGAACAATCCGGGCGACGGTTCGTTCGACATGCGGGTATCGATCTACACGCCGGCATATCTGCTGAACGGGGTCCGGCCGACGATCACGACGGCCGCGGCGCAGTGGGCCTACGGTTCGAGCCAGCCGGTGGGCACGACGTCCAATGTGACCATCAAGTCCGCGCAGTTGATTCGACCCGCGGCGGTGACCCACTCCTCGGACCCGAACCAGCGCTCGGTCGACCTGCCCATCACGGTCAACAAGAACGGTCAGCTGACGGTGTCCCTGACCGCGAACCCGAACATTGCTCCGCCAGGCGATTACATGCTGTTCGTCACTGATGTCAACAACATTCCGTCAGTCGCCCGTTGGGTGCATGTGGGATGAGGCGGGATACCGGAAGGAGCAGAGCCGTCATGGTCAGTGAATCGGGTCGACATGTCCGTGTGCTCAGGCAGAGCATGGTTGCCGTGTTGTTGACGGTCGTGGTCACGGCGGTGGGAACGACCGACGCGGGGGTTTCCAGCGCGGCTCCGAGCCCGCGGCCGACCGTGGCCGCTCAACGGGTGACGCCCGCACCCGCTGTGCGGCTTCCCAGCGAATACGTGGATGGGTGCGACCACCACTACGGGTCGCCGACGCAGTGCGTCCCGGTGAATTTCCCGCCGGGTACCCGTAATCGCTGCCAGTGGCTGCGGCAGCACGGCCTGGGTTCGATTCCCGTGTCCAAGCGGGATCAACTCAAGCTTGACACGAACGGGGACGGCGTGGCCTGCGGGCCCGGGGACGCCTGAGCTCCAGATGACCTGACGTTCAGGTGAACAGTCGTCGTGCTGATCCGGTCGACAGGTTGGATCAGCACGACGGCTCACCATTCCAGGAAAATGATGATGAGAGACAGGGCTGTGGGGAATCTTGGCAGAGCCGGGACTTCAGTGTCGAAGGCGGCCTGGCTGGTCCTTGGGTGCACGCTTGTGGTGGCGGCGTGCTCGTCGAGTCATGTGTCGGATGCCGGCACATCCCCTCCCGGCGCTGCGACGACCGCGCCCGGGGCGACCGCTGCTGGGGCAGTCGGTGCCGGAGCGCCCGGCGCCGGCCTGGCCCCGGCGACCGGGCCGGCGACCGGGCCGGCGCCCGGGGTGGGACAGTCCGGCCTCAGCCTGTCCGCCGGCCCCCAGGCCGCACCAGCGGCGCCGGGCACACCGGGTGACCTGAGCGCGGCGGAGTTGGTCAGCCAGCTCAAGGATGCCGGGCTTCCGGTGACGTCCACGATCGTCTATACCGTTGCAACGGACAGTGAGCATCTGTTGGGCACGCCGGGCGGCTACATCTCGAAGGCCGCGTTTGTCGACAGTCGTATTCCCAGCGCCGGACTCCCCGACACGAGCCCGGGAAGCGTCTGGTTGGGCGGCAGCGTAGAGGTCTTCCGAACTCCCGCCGAGGCGCAGCGGCGACAGCAGTTCCTCACGTCACAGGCATCGGACCCCGCCAAGGCCGAGTACGTCTATGTACGCGGGCCCGTGCTTCTGCGGGTGTCCCACACGATCGACGTCACGTACGCGGATGGCTACAGCAAGATCTTTCAGCGCACGGGATGACGACAGCTGTTTTCTCACAGACCCGATTACCGTCTGGCGCCGATTCGGTCGACAGGGCATCCTCCTGAAGCCCCGCAGTGGCAGCCCCGTAAGCTGTCGCTACTGATCTCGATCAGACGGGACCTGACTGTGACTGCAGCAAAGTTTCCTCGTACCGGCCCCGCGTCCATCGTCCTTCTTTCCTGCGTAGCCCTGACCGCTCTCGCTCTGGCTGCTTGTCAGCCTCTGACTGCGACATCGTCCAAGCAGGGGGAGCCCGGGCCGGCTCCTGCGCGGTCATCCCTACCACCGGTTGCCATGGCGTCGGCTGCCGGTGGAGTCGGTCGACCGGCGGTCAGTCCAACGACCACGGTTAAACCGCCGGTAGCACCTCAGTCGACGACGGCACCGTCCGCGCGACCAGTGCTTGCATCGGCGACGCAGCCAACCCCCGTGTCGGCGACTTCAGCCCCGGTCGCACCGCCACGAAGCGCCAACAGCTCCGGGAAGCTTCTTTTCGGGCTTGGCCCGGCCCTGGACAGCGATGCAGCATCACCGATCGCCGGCGGACTCGGCATGTTCACGACCTGGTACAACTCACCCGGCGACCTCGGATTCATGCGGGACTGGGCGAGTAACAGAATTCCGCAGACCTACGCCTCGGGCCGTTCGATTCATCTCGTGGTGTGGCTTGATGGAACCGGAAATGTCGGCACCACGCAGACCTCCCACGGGCCGGCCTGTGGTCGTGACTACCCCCTGTCCGGGGCTTTTCTCGACGATGTCCGCCAGCTCGCCACGATTTTCAAGGGTGCAGCCGGTGGTCCACCGCTCTACGTCACGCTTTTCACGGAATTCCAGACCTACGCCTGTCAGACCAACGCCTGGGCGGTCAGCCCCGAGGTGACCAACTACTACCTCGCGCTTAAGGACAAGTATCTGGCGGCAATGTCGATCCTGCACTCCGTGGCCCCGAATTCCAAGGTCTCCCTGGGATGGGGAGGCTGGCAGGCCCGCTACGACGACCCGAGCATCGGTGGCGGCCGGTCCATGTTCCCCTATTTCGCGGACGTGATGCGTCAGTCCGACTTCCAGAGCTTCCAGGCGATGCAATCGGACTCGAATAGCCAGGATATCCTGGACATGACGCGCATACTCGGCCAGTACGGCCCGGTCATGGTTTCGCACTTCAAACCCGACAACGGAAACCAGAACACCTGGACCAGCGACCTGAAAGCCCTTTTCACCGACGATTATATTCGTCAGGCGACATCCATGGGCCTGTTCGCACTCAGTTTCATGGACCAGGTAAATCTTGCCGCCAACCCGAGCGCGCTGACTCTGGTGCGGTCCGGAATCGACAAATACGGCGTTCCTGCCGCCAAGTGAACGACCTGGCGCGGAGCTCCCAGCGCCAGGCTTGGACTGTCCGCCTCGCGGGGCGGACAGTCCGAACGCCAAAGCGTTAGATGATCATGTTGGTTGTGTTCGTCTACTCGCTGGTGCGTTGGTAGGTGGTGGGTCGTCCGCTCCGCGCAGACCTGGTGTGCTGACATTTTGTCATGACAATAACGATGGGGATTCGGGAAGTAACCCGGCAGACCTCGAAGGTGATCCATCGAGCCGCGGCCGGGGAAACCGTGCTCATCACAGAGCATGACCGGCCGATCGCGATGCTCGTCCCGCTGCCCAGCACCGGTGATCCGGCAGTCGACGAACTCATTCGTGCGGGCAAACTGACGCCGGCGAGCAACCCGGGAGGAATCGCTGCACTGTTGGCGATCAGACCGGCCGCTGCGAGCCACGGTGGCGACACTGCCGAGGTCGTGTCCGAGCTGCGTGCGGACCGCATATGATCTACCTGGACAGTTCGGCGATCGTCAAGCTGGTTCGACAGGAGTCCGAGACCGACGCGTTACGGGCGTGGCTGGCGGCGAATCCGATGCCGCTGACCGCGTCCGCGCTGGCGCGGACCGAAGCCACCCAGGCGCTCATCCGCACCGAGCCGGCGGCGCTGCCGGTGCTGCGCGCGGTGTTCGCCGTGCTCCATCAGAAGCCGATCACAGACGCGGTCCTCGACGCGGCCGCGACGCTACCCGACGCGATGTTGCGCAGCCTCGACGCGATCCACCTCGCCACCGCCGAGGAACTGGCACCCGTACTCACCTGGTTCGTGGCCTACGACAAGCGGTTGGTGCAAGCCGCCCGGTCACGTGGCCTGCCCGTCGCATCACCGACCTGACGGCAGGCACGCCGTCGACACATCATCCGATCATGACTGGCGGACGGCTGCAGGCGAGGGCGCTCTTTAGAGCGCCCGGATGCCGAGCGCGCACTCCGCTCCCGTAGCCAGGGCACGAGAGCGCTCGCACCGCTGCGCTGCGCGGCATCGAGTGGCGTCAGATCGTCCCAGCCGACCCAGTTCAGCTCGGCCCCCCGCGCGAGCAGCAATGCCGCCGCCGATCACAGACCCCGGCGCCTCAAGGTCGGCTCCGGCGTCCGGCAGGCATGCTGGTACGGCAGGCATGGAACCCCCTGGTCAGTTACAGACCGTCGAGAACTCCATGATTGACCAGGGCCGTGCCTGCATCCGTTCGGTCCCTCATCGACGTCCCGGTACCGCGCCTATTGCCGGTCGCTCTTGACGATGCGAATCTGATGCTCCTGCCACAACACCAGATTCACATCGTTCCCAACGGGCGTCCGGCAACAGGGGCGCGACGCCGCGTTCCCTCGTGCCGGGCGCTCTTAGTGGGCGGCGCCGGAAGTTCGTCCAGGGTCTGCCGGCGCCAGGCGGCGCCTCGCGTCATCGCTCCCCGCACGCCGCTTCGCGTCGCACGGGTACCCCGGCTCCGTCAGCCCAGGTAGAACACCGCTACCTGGGCCTCCTCCGCCTCGCGACGCATCCACCCGGCATCCGACACCCCCCGAACGACCTCCGGCGCCGACCACTTAGGTGAGAAGTTTCATGAGTCCGCGCCCGTCCACCCAGGTGTCGTTCACATCGGCGAAGCCGTTGCCGGACCACCGCAGGATGCGTACCGCCGTGTTGCAGACCGCCGGAAAGGTCGTTATCGCGGTGCCGTCGCAGGTGAACGGATGCGCCATCACGTTCGAACGGTCCCGCGTCGCCCTGAGCGCGGCTGCCAGGTCGGTGGACGTCGGCGCTGACATCTCGGCGAGCAGCGACCGCACGACCAGGACGGTTGAGAAGGACGCCTGCGACAACGGCGACCGCTGGGCCTCGGACACCCGCGCCCGGAACGCCTCGGCATCCTGGTCGCCACCGGATGTCCCGACGGGAAGGTAGCCCGAGGCGAAGTAGAGGTTCCCGGCGTTTGGCCCGGCGGCCCGTGCCACGGCCGGGGAGGCGCAGGAGCCCACGAAGTACATCGGCGTTTTGATCTTGAGCGTCCCTGCGACCTGGGCTATCCGTTCGCAGGACTGGGCGGGGAAGACGACGATGATCGCGTCGGGATCGCCGGCGGCGACGGCGCTGACGGCCGGCGCGAAATCGGCCGTATCGACCTTCTCTTTCGTCAGCTTGGGATCCGATACCCCCCTGGCGCGCAGGATCTTGTCGGATCCCTGAATCGCCGCGGTCAGCAGGCCGGGCAGGTCGGCGTAGAGGGCGTGGACCTTCTGTAGGTGTCTGGTTGCCGTCAGGTATTCGGTGATGCCGAGCAGATCGGTAAGAGTACCACCGGTCAACGAGAAGGAGGTGGGAGAACTCAGCTCCCGGCCCACCTGGGGTGAGCCGCTGACATAGGGAATTCCGGCGTGTTCGTAGAGATCCATGGCGGCATCGGTGCCGAGGTCCACCCCGCCGACCACGGCAACCGGTTTTTCTGCGATGAGTCGGTTGGCACAATCCTGGGACGACTCGGGCGAACCGTTCGTGACACAGGGGACAAGCTCAATAGGATGGCCGTGAACTCCGCCGAGCGCCTGGTTGGCGTATGCGACGGCGCTCTGCGCAGCTATTCGGGTCTCGGGAAACGACCCGAGCGCGGTGTTCTCCATCGAGACGAAGCCGAGCTTGACCGGCGGCCCGCTCAGGTTACCCGTAGAGCCTCCACTCGTCCGGCCAGGGTCGCGGGGGCCACCGCCGCGCTGGCTCGTGCACCCGGCAAGGACGACGGACAGGACTACGGCAGTCGTGACCGCGGCTGCGACAGCACGACGGGACAGCGTCATATTTACAGAAGTTACACTGCTCTGGCCCACAACAGACCGTCATGGTGGATTGGAGAGCCCTGTGCCCACGTATGTCGCGGCACTGGTCCTGGGGCTGGGTGCCGGTGCGGTCTACGCGGCGCTGGGCCTTGGGCTGGTGCTGGTACACCGGGCATCCGGTGTGGTCAATGTCGCGCACGCCGCATTCGCGATGTATGTCACCTACCAGTATGCCGAGCTCAGAGACACCGGAGATCTCGTCCTCCCCGTCGTGGGCCTTCCTCCTCGGATTCATCTCACCGATAACCCTTCTTTTGCGCTGGCATTGACGGTGTCGCTCGTCATGGCTGCGCTCGGTGGCCTTGCTGTGTACTTTCTCATATTCCGGCCGCTGCGGCACGCGCCGCCGGTCCTGACGCTCGTCGCCTCGGTTGGTCTCATGATCGCCCTGCAGGCGCTGGCGGTACTGCAGTTCGGTTCCGCCAACAGGTTCATCGACTCCATCCTGCCGCGGACGTCATTCTCGCTGTTCGGGGAAAACGTGCCGGTTGACCGCCCACTGCTCGCCGGGCTGGTGGCCACGGTCGGTGTACTGATGTGGGCGGTCTCCCGGTGGACCCTGCTGGGGCTCGCTACCAGGGCCGTCGCCGAGTCGGACGAGGCTGCGGCGCAGTTCGGCTACCGGCCGGAACTCGTCGCGGCGACCAGCTGGGTAGCGGCGTCGGTACTCGGCGCGCTCGCGGGAATCCTGGTGGCACCGATCAGTGTCCTGAGCCCGTCGACATACACGTTGTTCATCGTGCCCGCCCTCGCCGCCGCGCTTCTCGGTGGATTGTCGTCGTTCGGTGCCACCATCGTCGGCGCGTTGCTGCTCGGGATGGTCCAGTCGGTCCTCCTGCCCATCCAACGCGCAGTCTCCTGGCTTGATCAACCAGGGCTCCGGGCGTTGTTTCCACTCCTCTTTCTCATCGCCATCGCGCTCACCCGCGGCCAGCTGATCCCGGGCCGGGACCGCGTCCTGGCGCCGGCGGCGGCGGCGAGGCTGCCCCGGGCCGAGTCGGCGGGCCGTCCACTACGTGATCTTTATGTGGTCGTGCCCGTCGGGGTGCTCGCGCTGGTGCTGCTTACCGGCCCCTATCGCCTGGGCCTGGAACGCAGCCTCGCGGGTGCGGTCGTGTGCCTGTCGTTCGTGGTGTTGACCGGATTCGCCGGGCAGCTGTCGCTCGCGCAGATGTCGCTGGCCGGTGTGGCCGGTTTTCTGCTGGCGAGGCTGCAGGGCGACCTTGGTGTGCCGTTCCCGCTCGCCCCGTTGCTGGCCACCGGTGCGGCGACCGTCGCGGGCCTGTTGCTCGGGGCGCTGTCCCGGCGGATCCGCGGAGTGGACCTCGCCGTCGTCACGCTCACCGCGGGCGTGGCCTTCCAGGAGATGGTCTTCGCCAATCCGTTGATCACTGGCGGTCTCGCTGGATCGGCCGTTCCGGCCCCGTCACTGTTCGGCCTTGATCTCGGCGTCGCCGGGGATGGATACCCGCGGGTGGAGTACGGTCTGCTCGCCCTCGCCGTGTTCGTCCTGTGCGCCTTCGGGGTGGCCCGGTTGCGTGCGTCCACCTCCGGGCTGCGGATGCTCGCGGTCCGCTCGAATGAACGGGCGGCATCCGCCGTCGGCGTGGACGCCGCCCGGACGAAGCTGCTCGCCTCCGCCATCTCCGCCGCAATCGCCGGTTTCGGCGGCTGCCTGATCGGTTACGGCCAGGGGAGGCTGTCGTTCGACTCGTTCGGGGTGTTCGCCTCCCTGTTCTTTCTGGCTATCGCGTCGGTCGGTGGCGTGATGAGCGTGCGTGGCGCGGTGCTGGGCGGCATGCTCGCCCCGGGTGGTGTGGTGTTCACTCTTCTGGACCGCCTCGCCGACCTCGCGCAGTACCAGTCGCTGCTGTGCGGAGTGGCCTTGGTGGTGCTCGTCGTGCTGCGCCCCGAGGGGCTCGCCTACGACCCTCGCCAGCCGGCGGTGCGCATCCGGGTACCCGCCGAGGCACGCGCATGACTGGCCAGCCCGGCGGCGTCCGCCTGAACGTCAGTGGACTGTGTGTCGCCTATGGCAAGGTCGAAATCGTCCATGACGTGTCGTTCACTCTGTCCGCGGGGAGGGTCACCGGGCTGATCGGGCCGAACGGCGCCGGGAAGACCACCCTGATCGATGCGCTCACCGGCTTCACGCCGGCCAGCGCCGGTCAGATCGTGCTGGACGGGACGGTGTTGAATTCGATGCCGCCGCATGAGCGGTTCCGCCGCGGCCTCACCCGTACCTTCCAGTCCCTGGAACTGTTCGAGGACCTGTCTGTCGCCGAGAACCTCGCCGTCGCCGGCTCCGAGTCGGCCGAGGCGCTGGAACTCGGGACGCTCGTCGACCAGCTTCCCGGGAGTCTGTCGCACGATGAGCGCCTCGCTGTCGGGCTCGGCCGGGCGCTGGCCGCGGGTGGCCGGGTGCTGCTCGTGGATGAGCCGGCGGCGGGCCTGGACTCGGCGGCGCGGGCCACGCTCACCGCGCGGTTGCGGCGTCTGGCCGAGCACGGCTACGCGATCCTGCTTGTCGATCATGACATCAAACTGGTTTTTGAGGCGTGCGACGACGTCGTGGTGCTCGATGGCGGGCGGGTCGTCGCGTCCGGTCCGCCGGCCGCGGTCCGGGACCGACCCGAGGTTCGCGAGGTGTATCTCGGTGGCTCGCCGGCGATGCCCGCGCGGGTGCCCGGGCAGCCGCGCGGGCACAGCGTGCTGTCCCTGGAGAAGGTCACGAGCGGGTACGACCGGCTGCCCGTGGTGCACGAGGTCTCCCTCGAGGTCCGCGCCGGCGAGCTCGTCGCGCTGCTCGGGCCCAACGGCTCCGGCAAGACAACCCTGATCCGAACGGCGTCCGGGCAGCTCGCGCCGTTCGGCGGTCGGGTGAGCGTGCTCGGCCACCTGACCCGCCGCCCGAACCCGGCCAGGCTTGCCCGCCGCGGACTGGCCGTGGCGCCGCAGGGAGGGACGCCGTTGCGGGGGTTGACCGTCCGCCAGATACTTCGCCTCGCGGTCGGCCGACGGCCCGGCGACCAGATAGAGCGGACGTTGGACAGCTTCCCCGCACTGCGTCCCCTGCTCGACCGGACCGGCGGCGAGCTCTCCGGGGGTGAGCGGCAGCAGATCGCGCTGGCAAGTGCGGTGGCGCGGCGGCCGCAGCTGCTTGTCATCGACGAGTTCTCCTCCGGCCTCGCTCCTGATCTTGCATCGAGTCTGCTCGCGGTCCTGCGAGGCCTGGCCGACGAACGCGGTACCGGCATTCTGTTGATCGAGCAACACGTGTCGCTCGCCCTGGCCGTCGCGGATCGTGCATACATCCTCGACCGGGGCCGGATCGTGTTCACCGGGACCGCCGCCGCCCTCGCCGCGGACCCCGATCTGATCAACGCCAGCTATTTCGGTATCGGCTCGGCCAACGAGTGACCCGATGCCGGCCGGACATGCTGGCCGGACATGCCAGCCGGACATGTCAGCCGGACATGACAGCTTGACATCTGCTGCCGGATGAAGCAGCCGGCCGGTTCGTAGTAGCGGCTGTCGGTGTTGATCATGTGGGGTCGAGCCGGGTGCCCGACGTCTGGGTGCAGGTGCGGGCGACGCCAGTGGAGATCACCTGGTAAACAGTTATCGAAATATACCGAAAAGGCGTTGCTTGGCCAACGGGCCGCTGGTGGATCCGGAGCGCGGAGCCGGGCCGGTGGATGCGAGGTGAATCTGGGGGTTGACGTGATGGGTGTCAAAGGTCACACTTCGCGGACTGCTGAAATATCTATCCGATTAAGCGATTCAGGTTGTTACACCCGGTGATTTCGATCACCGCTCTCAAGGAGGATCATGAAAGTCCGCTCGAAGGCACCCTTCGCGGTGGCGCTCGTCGGCGCTCTGGCGCTCGCAGCCTGCGGCAGTTCCTCGTCGGACGACGGGAAGGCTGCGGCAGGGGCCACGGCCACGCTTTCGGGTGAGCCTATAAAGATCATGTCGATCCAGGCGATGTCGGGCCCGTCCGACACCTACCCGGGATTGCCGGCAGCCGTGCAGGCTGCCGCTGCGGCGGTCAACAAGGCCGGCGGTATCAAGGGCCGACCACTGGAAGTCACTGTTTGTGACGACCAGTTCGACCCGAACAAGGGCGCCGACTGCGCGACCAAGGCGGCCCAGGGTAAGTACCTATTCGTCACGGCCAACAGCAGCACCGGCGACAGGTACATGCCGATCCTGGAGAAGGCGAAGATCCCGTCGATCGGCGAGGTGCCAAGCAGCGTTTCCGAACTGAAAAGTCCGTACTCCTTCCCGTTCGGCAGCGGCGCGGTCAACATCGCCGGCGGTGGGACAGCCTGCGGCAAGCTCGGCAAGAAGGACCCGGCCGTCGCGGTCGTCGACATCGCCGCCGGCCGCAACTCGGCCAGCTTCTTCGGTATCGGTCTCAAGCCGTTCAACCTGAGCATCAACAAGACGGTGCCGATTGCCCCGACCGCCTCGGATCTGACGACCGCCACGGCCACGCTGACCAGCGGCACCACCGACTGCATCGATCTGGTGGTGGGTACCACCCAGGCGACCAAACTGCTGCTGGCGCTGTCGCAGGCGGGTTCCAAGGCCACACCCGCCTACGGCGCGACCGTCATCGAGGACAAAATGGTCAAGACGCTCGGCGATGCCGCGAACGGATTGGTCCTCGTCGGTTCCACGCCGCCGGCCAGCGACACCAGCATTCCGGCGATCAAGCAGTTCAACGCCGAGCTGGACGCTGCGGGCGTGCCTGCGGACACCCGCAGCGAAGGTGCCCTGACCGCGTGGGCGACCGTCCACCTGGTGGCCCAGTATGCCCAGAAGCTGCCCACGATCGACGGCGAGAGCCTCGCCAACGCCCTGAGCACCGCGGGTGAGATCAACTTCTCGCCGCTTCCCAAGGTTGACTTCTCTAAATCGATCAAGGTTCTGTTCGAGGGTAACAGGATCTTCACCACGGCGGTTTACTTCTCGGAGATCAAGAACGGTACCCGCACTCCACTGTTCGACAACACGGCGTTCGACGTACTCACCAGCTCCTGACCCGCGGCCGGCCGCGCATCCGATCGCGCTCCAGGCGCGGTCGGGTGCGCGGGTGTATCCGCGTTCTCGGAAGAAAGGCTCTCCGACGTGGAATTCCTCCGCTTTGCCCTGCTGGGTCTCGGCACGGGCAGCTTGTACGCGCTGGCCGCGCTCGGGATCGTGTTGGTCTTCCGAGCCTCCGGAGTACTGAACTTCGCCAGCGGTGTGACGGGCGGGTTCGCCGCCTTCGTCTTCTACGACCTGCGCGACACCCATCAGGTGAACTGGATCATCGCGCTGGTTGTGAGCATCGCGTTCGGCGCGGCGCTGGGCGGCGCTACCCACCTGTTAGTCATGGTTCCGCTGCGCAAGGCCTCCGCGCTGGTCAAGCTCATCGCCACGCTCGGCGTCCTGTCGTTCGTCGATGGCGTGGTGGTGCTCATCTGGGGGTCCGCGCAGGACCTGGTGAAATCGATCCTGCCGACCAAACCGGTGCACGTGACCGGCTCGTTGGTCATCGGTAAGGACCGCATCGTCCTCATCGGCCTGCTGATCATTCTTGCGATCGTCCTGTGGCTGATCTATTCGCGGACCCGGTTCGGTCTCGCGACCACGGCGGTGGCGGAGAACCGGCGCACCGCGGCGGCCTCCGGATGGTCGACATCCATGATCGAACTGGTGAACTGGAGCGTCGGCGGCGCCCTGTACGCGACCGCGGCGATCTTCCTTGCGCCGATCACCGGACTGTCCGCGGGTTCGCTCACCCTGCTTGTCGTACCGGCACTCGCCGCGGCGCTGGTCGGCGGCTTCTCGTCCTTCCTGCTCACGATCGCCGGCGCCATGGTGCTCGGCGTCGCGCAGGCGGAGGTCGGACGCTACGCCCAGGTCACCGGGCTCGCGGACTCGGTGCCGTTCCTGCTGATCGTCGTCATCCTCACCCTCGGTGGACGCGCCCGACCCGCTCGCGGCGACCTTCCCGTGCGCCTGCCGCTGCCCGGCCCGGGACGGGTGAACCTACTGTTCCTGCTGCCGGCGATCGCGGTGGGCGCGGTGCTCGTCTGGACGGTGCCCGCCGACTGGGTCGACTCGCTCGCGACGACCCTCATCGCGGCGGTGCTCGTGCTGTCCGTCGTGGTCGTCACCGGTTACGCCGGGCAGCTGTCGCTGAGCCAGTGGGCACTGGCCGGGTTCGGCGCCTGGGTCGCCGCCCGGCTGGTCGCCACATCGGGGTGGCCGTTCTGGCTGGCGGCACTCGTCGGCATCCTCGTCGCGATCCCGGCCGGGCTCGTGGTGGCGCTCCCCGCGTTGCGCACCCGCGGTGTCAACCTCGCGGTCGCCACGCTCGGCCTGGCGCTGGTGATCCAGAACATGATCCTGAACAACGGTGAGCTCACCGGCGGGCTCGACGGGACGAACGTCGGGTCGCCGTCCGTGTTCGGAATCGATCTTGATCCGATCAGTTACCCGCGTCGCTACGCGACCCTCATCCTGATCATGCTGGTGCTGCTCGGGCTCCTGGTGGCCAACGTCCGCCGTGGCCGCACCGGGCGCCGGTTGCTGGCGATCCGCAGTAACGAGCGGGCCGCGGCATCGATCGGTATCGGGGTGTACGGGGCCAAGCTCTACGCGTTCGGCCTGGCCGCCGCGATCGCCGCGATCGGCGGGATCCTCACCGGGTTCCGTAGCCCGACCGTGGTCTTCACGCAGTTCGACGTGTTCGGGTCCATCAACGTCGTCATGTACGCGGTGATCGGCGGAATCGGCTGGGCGTCGGGTAGCCTGGCCGGCGGCACCATGATTGCTGGTGGTGCTGTGGCGAAGATCGTTGATTCTCTCGGTGACATCAGCGGCTGGCTGCCCCTCATCGCGGGCGCTGGCGTGATCCTGACGCTCTTCCAGGCTCCGGACGGGGTCGCAAAGATCAACTCCGACGGTTATCGGGCACTCGTCGCACGGTTGCGCGGCAGTAAGTCGGCACCGGCTACCGC